>VXSC01000001.1 GCA_009838195.1 Rhodothermaceae bacterium
GGATCGCGCTAAGGTAGCGCTAATCAGGCAGAACCGTCCTGCTATAAGATCTATATACGGATTACCATCTTTTTAGTCTCACTGTGTGCCTGCAGTTCAAATTTCCAGATGGACGATCAGGAGCGGCCCAATTTTATTATCATCTTTGCGGATGACATGGGATACGGAGATGTGGGTGTATATGGGCATCCGACTATTCGGACTCCCCATCTGGATCGCATGGCTGCAGAGGGACTTCGTTTTTCTCAGTTTTATACGGGCGCATCCGTATGTACGCCGAGCCGAGCTGCGCTTTTGACCGGGCGATTACCTGTCCGAAATGGGCTAGCAGATGATCGGATCCGGGTTCTCTTTCCTCCAAGCAAGGGAGGAATGCCCGCATCAGAGATTACAATTCCAGAAGCATTGCAATCCGTAGGTTATGTAAGTGCAGCAATCGGGAAATGGCATCTGGGGCACGTACCGGGTCACTTCCCCACGGAGCATGGGTTTGACGAGTATTTTGGGATCCCTTACTCAAATGACATGACCCCTTCAGCGAGTGACTGGGGACGTGCGCAGACGTATCCCCCGCTGCCTCTTATGCGGGGTACGGAGGTGATTGAGACGGAGCCTGATCAGCGCCTTCTGACGCGCCGGTATACAGAGGAGTCTATTTCCTTTATCCAAAAAAACAGGGATAATCCATTTTTTCTCTACCTGCCACACACTATGCCTCATATTCCGCTCTTTGCATCGGATGAATTTGAGGGAACGAGTACACGCGGGCTTTACGGAGATGTGATCGAAGAGATCGATTGGAGCGTTGGACAAATACTGGATGTTTTGCGGGAGACTGGCCTGGATCGCAAGACCCTAGTCATTTTCACAAGTGATAACGGGCCATGGTTGACAGTAGGATTTGCAGGTGGGACTGCCGGACTTCTGCGTAATGGGAAAGGAACTACCTGGGAAGGGGGAATGCGTGTGCCGACGATCGCTTGGTGGCCAGAAACGATTCCCGCTGGTCACACGACCCAGGCACTGGGTGTCACCATGGATCTAATGCCGACCATGCTGGAGCTCGCCGGTGCATCACTCCCAGATGATCGCATCTATGATGGAGTGGACCTGATGCCAGTCCTTCTAGATCCTGCCGCTCAGGTTCGGGAAGCGGTCTATTATTATCGTGGGACACAGCTTTGGGCGGCACGTAAGGGGCCCTGGAAAATGCATTACATCACGCAAAGCGCATATGTGGGAGATCAGCCAGTGGTGCATGAATCGCCGCTTCTCTATCATTTAGACCGGGATCCAGGGGAGCGGTTCAATCTTGCTGAACAAGAGCCGGAGATGATCCTTGAAATACAGGAAATGGTGGAGGAGCATCTGGCTGAAGTCGTCCGAGCACCCACTCAATTGGCGATTCCAGAATGGAACGATTGACATGCATTCTTTTTGTTTGTGTGGCTTTTAGCGCCTGCAGCCAGGAGCCACCTCCTCTTCCTCCACCGGGCATGGTCTATATCCCAGGTGGAACGACTCAAATTGGGTCAGAGAATGGCATGCCGCATGAGCGGCCGGTTTTCCGTGCTCGTGTTCAGCCGTTTTTTATGGATATCTCTCCGGTCACGGTCGGATCGTTCCGGGAATTTGCCTTGGCAACGGGGTATGTGACGCAAGCCGAATCATTCGGGGATGCGGGCATCTTCAATGATTCAACCAGGCAGTGGGAACTCAGACCGGGTGCATACTGGCAGTGGCCATTGGGTCCTGATTATCCACCAGCTCCCGATGATCATCCGGTTACGCAGGTATCGTGGAATGATGCAGTTGCGTATGCGGAATGGGCGAATAAGCGGCTTCCCACTGAAATCGAATGGGAACACGCCGCCCGCCAAGGTAGCAGCGGTCAATACGCTTGGGGGGACCAGCTTGTAGAGGATGGAGAATACAAGGCGAATGTGTGGAATGGCCGATTCCCCAGGTTCAATACCAATGCAGATGGATATGCAGCCACATCACCGGTGGGGGCATTCGGGGAAACACCTGCAGGACTCGTTGATATGGGCGGGAATGTATGGGAGTGGACCGCAGATTGGTATCGATCCTATGCGGACCGGGATCAGGAATTCCAGCCAAATTCCAGTAGCGAGAAGGCGCAGCGTGGGGGCAGTTTTCTGTGCGAGCCGGGCTGGTGTCATGGCTATCGGGTCTCCGGGCGTAGTCACTCAACACCGGAGACGGCGCTCTATCATGTAGGATTTCGTCTGGTCAGGGACATCACCCCTTAGTCAGATGATGATCAACTGCTTCGATCGCAGTGGTCAGACGTTGGTCTTGGGTTCCACAGATCGGAACTGTATTCAAAGAATGGGTTTTGGCCTCAGCCATCAGGAGTGCGTGCGAGCGTAAGCGCTCTTGTGGGCTCGCCCGTTGACCGGGATCGGGTA
Organism: Rhodothermaceae bacterium; assembly: GCA_009838195.1. Lineage (NCBI taxonomy): Bacteria > Pseudomonadati > Rhodothermota > Rhodothermia > Rhodothermales > Rhodothermaceae > Rhodothermaceae bacterium. The sequence goes on from VXSC01000001.1 coordinate 2,433, forward strand.
TCCAAGGGATATCCGGTTCCATAAACAGGTAAAGTCCCGACTGATGAAGTTTGGCAGCACGCTCGATCGAGGGTGGACATTCACCGAAGTAGATGCGCTGGTACATACATGTGGTGAAAAGGTCGGTGTCTACAAACAGGACTCTATGAGCTTCAGGTTGCAGGGAGGCAACCAGATCCACGTGTCCTTTGGCAATCACATGCACATCGGCCTCATCGGGAAGTGCCCCTTTCTCGTCAACAAACAGCCTCAGGTATTCGGCAGCCCAGATCGTGTTGTAATGTTTTGCCAGTGCGGCTGCGAGCGTGGTTTTGCCGGTTGATTCAGCCCCCATCAGTACCACGGTAGTCACACGATTAGAATTCATCAACAAGCGTACTACGAGCACTGATGATGAAATGGAATTCCATCCCTCTAATGGGACAATCCCCACTAATTCTCTTTGACACAATCTTGCATTTCAGGTCTGATATAGCTTTTACAGTAGAGCTATTTCTGCTACTTAACATTGCAGTGAATTGGCCATGTACTTTGAAGTTTTCCAAAAACATGGCTGCCAACTTATGGTAGCGAAGAGTTCTGATAAGAATGGCTGGTAGGATAAAATAGGGGGCGACCGAATTGGTAGTAATAATCAAGTGGACGGGATCTTTGTCTCCAGTTATTCGCTCAATACCGAAATTGCTAGTAGCAATCCCATTCGGTCGAGGATTCGTATAGCAGGACGGGTGAACAGAGTCATCCATGGAGGAGGTACTCGCCAGCCGATGTCAGAACGATTGCAAATAGAATTAATCAAAATGGTGCCGCTGCAGCATAGATCATCAGAAGTAGTGCAATTCTTCAGAACCATCGTAGATTAGGCGGGATTTCTATCGGATAGTTTTTTTCGGTCCGATATAAACAACGTAAAGAGGCTTTCCCGCCTGAATAGGCCATGAGAAATGCAAGCGGATTGGCATGGTGTAGTTAATCTTTCCGTGCCATGTACAGGATAGTCTACGGATCTGAAGATTTCGATCACTGAATCTTAGTTCTTCTCGAAATTGACGCTTTTCAGAATCCGAGGAATCCGAGAACCACGCCCTCCCGCCGGTGAAGTAGTCATCATAGATTCTGTGCCCCTCGCCAGTACGATTGCCGTCTGCGTCGTAGGCCCGTACCAGTGAGTGCAGAATATTCAGGAGTCTTTGAATTCTATCGGATGCACTCTTGGAAAAAGGTAATCTAAAAAGTGGGGCAAAGGATTCTTCAAAGAATGTGAGACCATCAAATCTTGATCTTGAGAACTCAGCCAATTCACGCCATGAACCGATAGGCGAGCTCATCCTTGCTAAGTCGTCATCTAATTCTCTAGGAATCCACCAATTATTGATAGAAGCGTCCTTTGTGTCTAAGCCCTTTTCGTCCCGTTTCCATGTTATCTGAATGGGATTATATGTCCACTTTGATGGGCAAACGCTGATTAGTCCGCAGTATCTACCATGGAGTACTCGAAACGCAGCTTCTCCAATGCCAGTTTCCGTAACGATTAATTCATCTTTGTATTCAAGCCAGTCATTCCTGCTATGTTCTTGATCCTCTTCCCAGAACGGGCCATTCCGGGTAAGCCAACTTAGAATCGCGCGTTTAAGGTTGAGATCTGGAATTCGATTGATTGCCGGAACCAACTCTACATTGGGCACTGGCTTGCTCCGAAAAATAGATTGCGAACATTTAATGTCCCGTTGATATTTTTCGGCCACTTGTCGCATTTCAGTGAGTTGTTTAAACGATCGCTGCAATTCGATACGATCATGGAACTGCTCATGAATAGACAGATCATTGATAATGAGATCCATACAATCAGAAGCTGGCGAAATCCTGCATGTCTTTGTCAAATTGATCGAAAAATCCGTCGGGCCAATAGTCCACATTGCCGTTAGGATCTAGCATCGGACTTTCCACCTGAGGTCTATCGACACCACCGTCACTTTCACGTTGTCGGAAAAAATGTAATGCAATATCTTGGTGTGACAACAGGTTATTTCTTATGGCGCGTCGGATACCGTTCAATATATGGTCGCTGTGTGTCTCAATCACGACTTGTATATCGGCAGCTGCAACTTCGGCCAGGAATCTTCCCATTTGAGCTTGTCCTGACGGATGCAAGTGAACTTCTGGATTCTCAATTAGCAAGAGATCACCCTTTCGGGCCGACATAGCCGCAACAACAATGGGCAATACCTGTGTGAGTCCAAAGCCAATGTTTGTCGGGCGGAGGAAGCCAGTCTCCTGAGACATCCGAATTCCCACGGAAATTGCATTCGCATGTTGGACTGGATTAGTTGTAAGTCTACAGCCTGGAAAGAAGCTGGATAAGCGAGCCTCAACTTGACGAAGGCGAGTTGGCGGAGCTGCCTCGTCAACTAATTTTTCAAGCACCTTTTTATCCGCTCCAGTGTGGAGTACGCTAACTGCATACTCGCCCTGCGATCCCACGACTGAAGTGAGTTGCGGATCATCGTAAGGATAATACTCCCTCGGTCCAAGCCGTTCTGCGGTCAGATAAGTCATTCTTCGTAAGCGATCAATCAGAGCATGATCATTCAACGAAGCTGGTGACAAATAATGAAGCGGCTGCTCGTTGTCAAATTTGGACGTAATGTTCTCTCCCGAACTGTAAACCCCCTCCTTCAGAGCCATTGACATTTCTTCACGATCACCCTCGAAGACCCACTGAATTTTTTCCACTTCATCATTAGTCAGGGTTATGCAAATCTCTCCTCGCCCATGAACCTGATCAATTACATCCATGACTGTACCGAGACGCACGGCCGATCCATTCAATATCAAACGTGACGACCACTCAAAGTCGCGCATGGTTTGGTGAACCACGCTAAATGCCTGTAGTACCGTTGACTTACCCGATGCATTGGTCCCAGAAAGAAGTGTTAACTTCCGGAGTGGGAGCTTCAATACTTCAAAACACTTAAAAAACCGTAATTCAATCTGCGTAACCACGGATTGCCTCCGATAATCGTTCTCGCACCAATCTGAACCTGAATTTCACCTTGTTTGCTTGGCTTGTTCCTATCGTAATAGTATCACTAAATTTCTGGTTCTCCAATAAGGAATAAAATACCTTTCGAAGCTGCTCTGAATTTGATTCAACATATGATTGATTAACCTTTGAAAGCCCAGTGGACATTACATCCCATAAAGATGCGTTAAGAATCCCACGATCCTGCTGCCCCCTTTTGTGTTTTCTGAATGCATTCCGTCCAAAAAGAAAATAGTTATTCGATAGACCAACACGAAATTGACTGGATAATTCTTGAAGCTTGTCAAGACTCATTTCATTCATTTTGCGCAGTGCTTCAGCCAAAAACTCATCCATGTCTCCTCTGTAGTCTTTAAACCCCAAAATCTGAAATGCACAAAAACGATTTACAAATTCTCGATCCCGCATTGTCTTCGTATTAAGACTCTTGCCCGTAGCCTCTTTGAAAGGATCGCTGCGGGCTTCCTGCTTGAGAAACCTAGTTGCTTCACCCATATACAGACAATTCCTCATTTGCTGTCGAGTAAGTGGGACACCCCCATTCACCCGCTCAAAAATATCAAGACGGGCCCGCTCTGGAACTTTGGAGTCCATTATGTAGAGGATCAAGTTACAATCCTCAATGCGATTCTGAATTTTAGGAGGCAGTTCTGAGAATTTTTTACGGTTTAATCCGTTGCGATCGGGCAATTTAAGCGGAAGTCGATCTTTAACGAATCCGTCAAACGTGGACAGGCGCTGTAATCCGTCAACTACGACCATCTTTCCCTCTTTATTCTCCGCCAAATAGAATACCGGCAGAGGTATGCGCATGATGACTGACTCAATCAGTTTGCTCTGCTTATCCACCCCCCAGATAAAGTCACGTTGGAAATCTGGATTCATTATGTAATATGATTGATCAATTCGCCGGATTACATCGCGCACTGTGCGGGTTTCCGAGCGAATCAAAAAATCGTCCAATGGGTATTCCCCCCATGTTCCATTCCGCTCATCTAAACCTTCTAGAGCTTCCATTTTTGATTCTACTGCTTCGGCCATAGTGTTCCAGACCTCAATCTTTATCATTTCAACGCGGAACCAAATGGTACTCTTGTTTTCGGTTTCTGCTCCAACTGTTGCGGGGATGTATATAGTGCCCGTCCGAAAATCCCCCATATTCGAAATTTTGAACGGTCTTGGCCATCA
>VXSC01000002.1 GCA_009838195.1 Rhodothermaceae bacterium
TCCCTCCCCATTATTCTGTCCCCGTCCTCTAGCCCTCCTCTCGTACCCCGGCGCCGGGGCGCCGCGTCGTTGGCTGTTCAGTCCGGTGGGGGCCGGTGCTGGTTGAGTGGGGAGGGGGGCAGGTGCTTGAGGCGCACGCGTTGGCTGTGAGCCCCGCCCCGCATACTCGAGTCGACGAATCTGTTCCAGAGCTTCAGACAGGTCGACACTTTCTCCTAGGTGTGTCATCTTGGCGAGGGCCAGCTCTACTGCCAGTCGCGGGGATGTAGATACTGGAAGCCTAGCCTGGGTTTCGTCAATCACCATCAGTAGCCGAAGCAGTGTGGTTTCCGTAAACCCTTTTACCGCCTCGGTATAACGGCCTCTGAGGTTCTTGCTTATGTCAACCAGTGCATTCTCCCCCAATGTAATCGTGATTAAAAGATTGCGCACATGCTCTGCCAGGCCGCCAAGAAATTCCCGGATATCATATCCGTCCGAGATAATTTGCTCAGCAAGGCTAAGTATGGCGCCCGTTTTCTGTTCGGTGATGTGCCGGGTAGCCTCGAAATACAGGTCCACATCCACGACACGCAAAGCATCCGCCAGCGTGGAATAATTCAAGTTTGATCCGCAGAGAGCAACTGCTTGATCAAAGACGCTCAGTGCATCGCGCAGAGCACCATCTCCCTTATTGGCAATCAAGTGGAGTGAATCTTCATCCGCGGTGATCTCTTCACTTTTGCAGATGGTCGTTAGATGACGTACGATCTCATTTGTGGGGATACGCCGAAAGTCAAAACGCTGACAGCGGGAGAGAATAGTTGGAAGAACTTTGTGAGGTTCTGTAGTCGCAAAAATGAACAGTACATGTGGAGGCGGTTCCTCCAGGGTTTTTAGAAGTGCATTAAAGGCTGCATTGCTGAGCATATGCACTTCATCAATGATGTAGACCTTGCGGCGACCTCCCTGTGGCAGGATCCGAACGTTTTCACGTAGATCCCGGATATCTTCTACCTTGTTATTGGAGGCGGCATCAATCTCAAAGATGCTCAGGCTCCGCTGTGTTTCAAAATCCTCACACGAAGGGCATTTCAGGCAGGGCTCGACTTCATCGTTCTGGTTTCCCGTACAGTTGATCGCTTTGGCAAGGATCCTGGCGGCGGTTGTTTTTCCAACACCACGGGGACCAGTAAAAAGGTAGGCATGAGCAACCCGTTCCAGCCGGAGGGCATTAATGAGCGCCTGCGCAACATGTGCCTGTGCCACGAGGTCCCCAAAACGCTGTGGGCGGTATTTGCGTGCCGTAACTAGATACTGAGACTTCGTCATCAATTGATTCAGGGATCAAGAAAACAACTTCCTCCAATGCAACAAAGGTTTACCTAAGGGGTTCGAGGCCAGGATGGAGACATGTATCGTGTCTTTCGTGCTACTTTACGGGTAGCGGGTAAAAGTTGTGGCTATTTTGCCTTTGATTTAGATCAGTAAACTATTATGAGTCTTAATATAACTTGGGAATTCGAAGATGGTATCAGAGTTGCACTGCTCAACGGCCGGGTAGACAGCCGCAATGCGCTGCTATTCAAGGAAACGGTTGTTGGAGAGCTTGAGGGAGATGATCGTGCCCTGATCTTGGATTTTGTCAGCCTTGATTACATCAGTAGTGCAGGACTTCGGGTTGTACTTGAGTTGGCCAAATTGTATAGTGCCCCCAGACAATTCTTGATCTGTGGCTTGTCTTCTGCGGTACAGGAGGTTTTTGAGATTAGTGGATTTACTCAAATCATAAAAATATATAAGACGCTTGAGCAGGCAAGGGAGTCCCTGTAAGCTTCGAGTTTTTTCTCTGTATGCGTACGTTTCTAGCGTAAGGCATTGAAGCATGGCTACACCGGAATCGAAGCCGACTGCGGTTTCACTGCAGGACCGTTCGTCTGTTTTGCATCCCTTCACATCATTGGGTACCCACGAGCCCATGGTGTTTACGCATGGGGAGGGAGCCTGGGTCTATGATGAGCATGGCAATCGTCTCCTGGAGGGTATAGCGGGGTTATGGTCGGCATCGCTCGGATTTAGCGAACAGCGTCTGGTGGATGCGGCATACCGGCAGTTACAGAAGCTGCCTTTTATGCACATGTTTGCTTCGGCGAGTCATCCGCCTGGTATCGCTCTGGCAAAGGAGCTGCTCCAGATAGCTCCGGTTCCCATGGCCAGGGTATTTTTTGCGAACTCTGGATCAGAGGCCATAGACTCGGCCGTAAAGATGATCTGGTTCCTCAATAATGCACTTGGCCGTACACAAAAGAAAAAGATTATTGCCCGGCGGGATGCATATCATGGTTCGCTGATTGCGTCTGCGAGCCTGACTGGATTGCCCAAGAACCATAAGCTGTTCGATCTCCCCCTTCCCGGCTTCCTACATACAACCAAGCCTCATTACTACCGGTTCGCTCACGAGGGTGAATCGGAGAGGGAATTCAGTTCCCGTTTAGCTTCAGAGTTGGATGCTCAGATCATGGAAGAGGGCCCGGAAACGGTCGCAGCATTTTTTGCGGAGCCCATCATGGGAGTTGGGGGTGTAATTCTTCCACCTGAAGGTTATTTCGAGGAGATCCAGCGTGTGCTGAAGAAACATGATGTACTCTTGGTTGCAGATGAAGTGATCTGTGGGTTTGGCCGGACCGGTAATATGTGGGGAAGTCAGACGGTTGGTATGCAACCGGATATGCTGATCACGGCCAAAGCACTCTCGGCTTCCTATCTCCCAATCTCTGGTGTCATGGTAAACCAGAAGGTGTATGATGCGCTGGAGTCCGGGAGTGATCAGGTTGGTCTTTTTGCCCATGGCATGACGTATACGGGGCATCCCGTGTCTGCCGCTGTGGCACTGGAGTGCTTGAAGATCTATGAGGAGGATGATATCCTATCCCACGTCCGCACGGTTGGGCCTTTGCTTCAGGAAGGATTGCGGGAGCGTGTGACACCGCATCCGCTTGTCGGAGAGGTACGTGGTATAGGGATGGTTGCGGGTGTTGAGCTTGTTGCTGACAAGGACACGCGTGCACCATTCCCCGATTCTGATCAGATGGGTGTGAAACTTCGGGCGGAAGCTATCCGTCGGGGTTTAATTCTGCGGGCGATGGGGAATACGATTGGGATTTCGCCACCACTGATTCTTACAGCGGAGGAGGTGGAGTTTCTGGTGGACACGCTTTGCGCATCACTGGATGCGCTGTATGCGTCCGTTGTCAAGTGAGTCCCTTACCGGTCGTCTGCTCTGGACGGCAGGGAATCCTGGACAGCGATTCATCAGGTGTATTCGGATGAATTTGCCTGGGGAATATCCATCTGAATCTACGCGGGTCAGCTTCACATAAAGACACAACCGCTGGACAAGCATCTCGGAGTGCCGCTACGTTTATCTCCAATAGTTTCCTGGAAGAGTTCTGAGCGCTAAATCTCAGAACTCACCAAGAATATTCGCGTCCACATATCCCTGTACTCCGTTTGGGAGACGGACTTCGGTGCCTGCCACCGCCTCACCAACCAGCGTGACTTTGACTCCTTCAGGGACTTCAATGCTTCCAGTCTCCGTGGTCATTGTTGTAGGTTCCAGAATAGATGCACCTTGTATTGAGTTTCGCTCACTGGAGATCACTACCGCGATCAGTAGCAGGGTAAGCCCCGAAGCAAGGGCGCCCGCGCGTGCCCGTCGATGCCAACTACTTCGTATTCTTGACCAGAGTAACTGAGCATACAACAGGCAGGAGATCAGGTACAAGCTGATCCCGATACTCAGAAATGGGAGCGCCGAGTACTGCCCGAACAATTGATTCCACCATGCTCGCCAGAATGGGGTCGGGAGTTGGGAAAATGGACTCTGAACACGTGACTCTATGATCTGAATGTTATGCAGGAGCTGGGGATCGTCTCCCAGCAATCGGCGGGAACGCTCATAATATCGCACGGCCTCTCCGAGTTCATCGAGGCGGTAGTAGGCACCCGCGAGGTTGTGGTAGAGGGCGCCACTCTCATAGCCCGTTTCAATCACAGCGTGGTATTGATCAATCGCGTTTTCATAAGCACCGGACTCAACAAGGCGATTCGCTTCATCAAAGACACGGAGGGCATCCTCCAACTGTTGGGCCTGTGCCAGTCCATGGCAGATCATGAAAGTCAGGAAGAAATTCACACCGCACTTCATTGATTGACAGTTTCAAGTTCATCGGCAATTGAGCTCAAAATTTGACTCGCTTGCGTAAGGTGTTCTTCCATCTCGGAGTACTCTGGAGGTATGGGGGCAAACCGCGCGGCGTCACAGGCATCAAGAAACTGGATCAGTTCCTGTTGCCTATCGGCTGGAAGCCCAGCTTCAGCCAGTAGATTGGCAAGTTGAGGCCTGGTCAGTCCTCGCTCGGAAATATTCAGACGATTCCCAAGAAAGCCGAGTACAGCTTGCTCCAGTGCAGCGTAAAATTTATCCGGGTTCCCTTCTTCGAGGAGTTTTTTCGCGTTCTTGAGGTGCTTACGGGCAAAAGGATGGGCTCTGCGGTTTCGGGCCCAGGCAGTATCTGTAGCAAGACGTGTAACTCGACGTCTCAATACAGCCGTAACACTAAGTCCAAGCACAGGAATCAACAGGAGTAGATAAAACCAGGGGTGATGATGAAGGGGCGTACGGTTCACGGTGGTCCACCGGGGATCTCGTTTCAGAAGCGCAATATCATCTACCGGAAATCCCGAGGCCGTAGACGTGACAGCAACCGCAGCAGGAGCGGTACCGGTAATGGTAACAGGATCTAGATCAACAGTACGGACAACATATTCTTCCCGTGACGGATCAAAAAAAACAAATCGAATGGGTGGAACCTGAAAGGTCCCGTTCGAGCGTGGGATCAGAAGCCATGTGAAGGCTTTTTGTCCTCGTATCAATCCTCCACTTTCCGTTTTTGAGATATTGACCTCGGGATCATAGACCTCGAAGATGCCGGGGAGGTCAGGCTGCGGAGCTTCAATCAGTGCGATATTCCCGAGCCCTTCGACAGCTACCGTGAGCTGCAGCGCCTCACCGACTTCCAGTTCAGTCTGACTGAGCTCCGCACTGAGTGAATATTGCCCCACCGCACCAGAGAACCCATCCGGTGCTCCGGGTGGAAGTGCTTTGGAGGTGATGCTTATGGTGGGAGAAGCTCGCTCAACCGTCGAGTACGTACGTGAAAACAGAGGGCTGCTGAATGGATCTGCATCCGGGGATTGCACTTCCGCTGCAATCTTGAGCGGATCAATGGAAAGCTCTCCCGGTCGCGTAGGGAAAACCGCAACCCGCCGGATCGAAACCATCTGATAGCGGATCCCATTCTCGACAACTAATTCTGGTGTCGGATTCTCAGAAAGATCCAGTTCTTCGCGCCAGAATCCTTCTGCATCCCAGGAATCAGACTGGCGGCTGTTACGGGGCAAGGTTCCCGGTCGGAAATACAGCTGGTAGTCAAGGGTGACCTGTTCATTCAGATAGGCTTCTCGACCACTTTGACGTGCACGAATAAAGATGTCCTGTTCGGTCACCTCCGGGGGAGGTGCTGCAGGGACTGGATCATCAAACAGACTAAATCCTCCAAAGGGAGAGCGCCGCTGCGGCCTCGGTCTCTGCGCCTGTGGGACGACCGTGATTGAAACCGCAGGCGCACTATAATTTTCATCCCCAATGGTTACACTGGCTTCCAGAATCCGCGCATCTCCTTCTTGCTCAGGTCGGTAGTGCCAGGTATAGCTCACGCTACGGGAGACGCGCCCGTTCGTGATGGAGATACTAGTTCCACGTGAGGCTGAGGGGGAAACCAGTACAAGCCCTTCGGCATCAGGAGCACTGGGATCCACGATCTCGGAAGCATCCACTCCAGAGATCTCCAACGTGTAGGCTACGGTTTCCTGGTTGCCGATCGTGGGGGAAGAGACTAACCCAGAGACGGTCTGTGCAACCGAAATGTGGGCTGTGATGGCGAGTCCGACCAAGAAGAGTATACACCGCATGGAGTCACCAGTCTTTTGCTACACGCCTGGGGCGTCCTTCTATTTTTTGTACTTCCCGCAAAAGCTCTTCCTCCTCATTCTCGAGTGCTTCAAGGATACGTTCGGCCTGTTCCCGTGTCAGAGGAGCTTCACGAGGTTGATTCTGCTCGTCTTGTTGATCAGGTTGCTCTGAATCATCCTGCCCTTGATCGTTCTGCTCCTGTTGCTGCTCCTGCTCTTGTTCACCTTGTTGGTCTTCATTTTGCTCCTCGTTCTGTTCTCCTTCCTGGTCTTCGTTTTGTTCATCTTCTTGCTGCTCGTCCCCGCCCGATTCCTGCTGCTGATCTTGCTGCTGTTGTAACTGCCTGCTTACAAATTCAAAATTAAATTTTGCATCTTCATTGTCTGGATCTGCCAGTAAAGCGGTTTGATAGTGTTCCAGGGCTCTTTCCAGCTGCTGACGGGTGAATGCATTATTGCCAGCATTAAATGCTGATTTGGTAACAGCGTCGGCATTTGGGGCATGGGCCAAAGCCTCTTCAAATGCGCGGCTAGCATCTTCAAAATTTTCCTGTCGATGCAGACTCAGGCCTAGATTATTTTGGAGTCCGTAATAAGTCTGGTCAATTCCTTCGGAAGGTTGATAGGATGAAAGTCCCTCTTGATACGCAACCTCTGCTTCTTCGTATTGCTCCTGCTTGAGATGGTCATTACCAGCTCTGCCGTGCTGTTTCGGGCCAGATCCAGGGATTACTTGAATCATTGCCAGGGAAATTCCGAAAATCGCGGTCAATGTCATCGGGTTTAAATTTCCTGTTTCTTAACTGGGGATCGACGGACAGTAACCAGTCCATCGACACATAACAACAATAAAGCCAGTGCCAAAGGCCATTGGTATTTAAGATCGTAGTCTTCAAACTCTTCTTCTGCAAAGCCGACCTGGTGCAGTCCCTCGAGTGCAGGGATCAATTGAGAAAGAGAGCTTGATGTGCGGGCAACCTGAAAGTAGGCACCATCCGCACTCAATGCTTTCAGCCCCGCCTCTTCAAGGCGGGAATGGACAATCTGTCCCTCAAGATCTCGTTTGTACCCTGTACGCTGCCCGGTTGCGTTGTACACAGGGATCGGCGCCCCATCCATATCACCAACTCCGGCAGTGAACACAGTGATCCCTTCATCCCGTGCAGTTGCCAGGATTTCGTCCAGCTCAGCAACGTGGTTTTCCCCATCAGATACAATCAGGAGTGCTTTGGATAGGGTTGCTTCCGAGTCAATGGTGGCTGAAGGCGCATCAAAGGCTTGGATAGCCATTTGCATAGCTGCACCAAAATCTGTGCCGGGAGTGGGTAAGAGGTCTGGGTTTGCAACATCAAGAAACAGACGTACAGCACTGTAGTCCGTTGTCAGAGGGCACTGGATAAAAGCATCTCCAGCAAAGATGACCAGTCCAACACGATCACCACGGAGCTCACTCAGGAGTCGTTTAATTTCATTGCGCGCTCGGCCTAATCGGTTCGGTGCCACATCCTCGGCCAGCATCGAGGCCGATACATCCAGTGCGATGACCAGATCAATTCCTTCCCGCTTGATTTCACGCAACTGCGTGCCTACCTGAGGTCCAGCAAGCGCAAGGGACAGCAGTGCAACAGCGGTCACCATGATTGAGGCTTTGTAGCGCCGTCGTCGTCCGCTGACACTTTTGGAGAGCCTGCGCACGAGCGCAATATCTCCAAAGCGGATTTGCAATGCACGGCGTCTCCAGGCCGCATAAAGACTGAGCGCAATCACAATGGGCACCGCCCAGAGTATCCAAAGATGTGACTCATAAAGCCAGGCCATCAGGGGAAGCGTCGGAGTAATGTTGTGTTGAGAAAAATTTCAATCAGGACAAGAAGTAGTCCAGGAAATAAGAAACGAATGTAGCGTTCCTCATAGTCTGTATAAATACGCGTTTCGATCTCGGTTTTCTCCAATTCACCGATCTGTCCATAGATTTCACGGAGTGCCTCTTCATTCGTGGCGCGAAAGTATTGCCCACCGGTTCCCTGAGCAATTGAACGCAGCATATCCTCGTCAATTTCCACCGGCACCATCTGGCGCTGTCTCCCTCCAAAGGGACGGTCAACGACAAACGGAGCTTCTCCATAGGCTCCTACACCAATCGCATAGATACGGACTCCCAGTGTCGCTGCAACCTCGGAAGCTGTTACCGGGTCAATTTCTCCGCGGTTATTTTGCCCATCGGTTAGCAGAATGATGATTTTACTCTCTGCAACGGTATCTTTCAGCCGGTTTACTGCCGTAGCCAGTGCGGTCCCAATCGCTGTGCCATCTTGAATGATTCCGACCTCTACCTCGGCCAGCATACGTTGGAGGAACTGATAGTCCAGGGTTAGTGGTGCCTGCGTGTAGGCTTTTGCTGCAAACACGATCAGACCAATTCGGTCCGACATTCGTCCGTCAATAAATTCAGAGGCGACCTCACGGGCAGCTTCGAAGCGGTTCGGTCTAAAGTCCTCTGCACGCATACTGGTGGACGTATCCAGGACGAGGACAATATCGACACCTTCCGCATAACGCTCTTGGGTTACTTCCCGAATCTGGGGACGCGCCAGTGCCAATATGCACAGCGCCATAGCTCCCATGCGAAGCAATGGTGGCAGGATAGAGGCATAAACCCGAAGTCCACGCGGAGCGTTTTGTGCTGCTCTTGTATTGCTGAAGACAAGCCCTGGCGTACGTCGGCTTCGGAACCAGCTCAACAGCCCATAGGCAGGGACCAGGATCAAGAGAAATAACCATTGTGGCTGAGCAAACTCCATGATCACGAACCAGCTTTCACAAATTTTTCGCTCGCAGCGCGCTGATCAAACTTGATTTCAATACGCTGAACAACGGTTACGGCTTCCTCTAATGCAGTTCGGCCCTCAGGGATTGAAGGGGTTACATCTGCGAACTTAACCAGATCAGAAAGAGACAAGATTTGATTCAGTTGCTCCGGGATGCCTGCAGGGATTTGATGCTGAACATTTGGATGAACCAGATCCTGGATGAGCTCCGTTGTTGTGGATTCCAGTGCTGGAATCAGCAGCCGATCTTCTACATAAGTGCGCAGGGTATCCGAAAGTTCTACATAATAGGCTTCTACCTGTACTCGCTTGGTAAGCGGAGTGTTCTCGAGTGCACTCAGGCGCTCTAGAGCGACGGCGGAAGGGGAAGGCAGATCAAAGTCTTCCATCTCAGTCACCGGAAGGGGATCAGGTTGTCGCCGCCGCCAGATCATGTACCAAGTCAGGGCGGCTACAATCAGGACAGCAAAACCAAGAAGCACGTATGGCCATAGGGGACGGCCAAATTCGACAGGAGATGCCATATCGCGGATCCCTGCGGCATCCTGTGGAACCAGAGATGTTACACGTAACTCCCGTTCAGGTGTGGCAGCGGTTACCGTATTACCGCCAAACCCGATGATGAGTGGTGCTAAGCGGGCAGTATCCAGAGCGAACGTAGTCACCTCGTATACGGCGCTGTCTAGGCGTATATCCGCATCCATGAACCGTGTACCGGCCGATATGAGATCAACGGGAAGGATATCACCAAAAGCGGAATCGGTACTCGGGAACGAGGGCATCTCATCAAACCCGTGCAAGGCGATCAGAGTAAGGGTAAAACGATCTCCCACGTAGACACTGTCCTCAGATAGATAGGCATCCACACGTTGTGCCTGCGCGGTGTCAAGTTGACTCACAAAGGCGGTTGATAAAGCCAGTGTGACGTACAGATACAATCTACTCATCAGGCAACCTGCGCACGTGCACGAAAAAATTTCGCCAGTGGATCCACGAAGTCTTCTCCGCACTTGATTTCAACGTAATCAACACGTGCTCTACGAAAAAGTACTTTGAGCCGCTCATGTGTTTGTGTCGAGGAATGTTGAAATGTGTCTCGTACTGCTCGGCTTCCCGTGTCCAGTGACCGGGACTGATTGGTTTCGGGGTCGTACAGGGTCACAAGGCCCAATGGGGGAAGTACCTGTTCTCTGGGATCCGTGAGGTGCACTGCAACGGTATCATGCCGACGTGAGACCATCCGTAGTGATCGCTCGAAGCCTTCGCCTTCGTCAAAGAAATCACTCACCAGCAGTACGATGGATCGACGGCGAATAACATGCAGGATATGATCCAGAGCGCTTTGCAGTGCGGTGCCGGAAGACTGTGGCTTGTGAGCAAACAGGTCACGCACGAGGCGCAGTACGTGTCGACGTCCGCTCTTTGGCGGCACAAAGAGTTCGACCTGATCCGAGAATAGCAAGAGCCCGACCTTATCGTTGTTTTTGATGGCGCTAAACCCCAGGACTGCACAAATCTCTGCAGCAATCTCCCGTTTAAACTTGTCACGGCTTCCAAAATCGCTGGATCCTGAGATATCCACTACAAGCAATAATGTCTGTTCACGCTCTTCTTCAAAGATTTTCACGAAAGCTTCGCCCGTCCGTGCGGTCACATTCCAGTCAATGGTTCGAATATCATCTCCAAACTGATAGGAGCGCACCTCAGAAAATTCAATGCCACGCCCCTTAAAGGCCGAATGGTATTCTCCACCGAAAACGTTATTCACCAGGCCTTTCGTACGTATTTCTATTCGCCGAATCTTGGCGAAAAGTTCGCGTGGAATCATGAGCAGATGAAATATCGGGAAAGAACGATTTTGTGCGTAAAATGTTGATCCGACAGGCGGGAATCCTAAGTGCAGGATCCGAGTTACAGCGTTTTTCCAGCCATCTACCACATCCGATGAAAATTCGCGCTTTGCTTTTCGCTTCCCTACTTCTTGTGGCTTTTTCAATCCCCACAGAAGAGCCCTCATCCTGGTCTATTGATGTAGCCCACTCGAGTATCTCGTTTAAGGTGCGCCATTTGGGTATTTCGAATGTTCGCGGTGAATTCCTTACCTACGATGCAGAAATCTTAATGGATGGTACTGATTTGAGTACCTTGGCGGTGGATGCCACCATCGAAACCACAAGCATTGATACGGGGAATGAACGTCGGGATAATCATTTGCGCTCGGATGATTTCTTTGGAGCGGAAGAGTTTCCAAACATGACGTTTACCAGCACGGGAGTTACGGAAGTTGATGGCGATGAATTCCTTTTAGCCGGGGACCTGACCATCAGAGATGTAACCAAATCTATTGTCCTGGAAGGCGAGTTTCTTGGAACCGCCACGATGGGCGACTCGGAACGCGCTGGATTCGAGGCAACCGCAACGGTCAACCGGAAAGAATTCAATCTGTCCTGGGATCGACTGACGGAAGCCGGGGGGTTTGTCGTAGGGCATGATGTTGAGATCATTCTTGAGTTAGAATTGATCAAAGACTAACAGGGCCGATGCGAGTAGGCGTCATTGTTTTCCCAGGCTCAAATTGTGACCACGACGCCTATCACGTTGCACGACATGTGTTTGGTCTTGAGACGACCTTCATCTGGCACAAAGAGCGCCATCTACCGCCGGTTGACTTGGTGATTGTGCCTGGTGGCTTTTCCTATGGAGACTATCTCCGTGCGGGAGCCGTCGCTCGGTTTTCATTCATTATGGACAGCGTGGTGCGTTTTGCAGAACGGGGAGGCCTTGTCCTTGGAATTTGTAACGGGTTCCAAATCCTGTGTGAATGTGGACTCCTGCCGGGTGTGTTGCTTTCTAACGCCTCGGTTCGGTTTGTTTGCAAGTGGGTGCACCTGCGTACGGACAATGTTGATGTTCCCTTTACGAGCACCGCAGAATTGGGACAGATCCTGAGGCTTCCTGTGGCTCACGGCGAGGGAAACTACTTTGCGGAGGCGTCGGAATTGGTTGAATTAGAGCGTAATGGACAGGTCGTATTCCGGTATACAACACCGGAGGGTGAGGTCACACCAGGGGCAAATCCCAATGGGTCATCCAATAATATTGCGGGGATTGTCAATCGGGAAGGAAACGTGTTGGGCATGATGCCTCATCCGGAGCGTGCTGCCGAGAATGTCTTGGGAGGCTGCGATGGAGCGGTATTGTTTCGAAGTCTCATGGGTGTAACTGCCTGATGTTTTTCGGATTGGATGCCCCGATCACACTACTGCTACTCGTCTCCATCGTAATGGTGAGTGGGTTTGCTCTCTTTGGGAACCCACTTTTGATTGATCGTCTGGGGTTTCGGCCGACGCGGGTGACCAAAGAATCCTATCGCTATATCACAGGGGGATTTGTGCATGTATCCCTGACGCACTTGCTTTTCAATGCGATCACGCTGTATTTCTTTGGCCCATTGCTGGAACTCCGTTTAGGAAGTATAGAGTATTTGATTCTGTACATGGGATCCCTATTGTGTGCGCATGCCCTGACCCATGTTCAGCATCGGCACAACAGTGCCTATAATGCGGTTGGGGCAAGCGGGGCAATCAGTGGCGTGCTGTTCGCGTATGTGTTATTTGCTCCGTACGACATGATCTATTTCTTTGGGATTGTGCCTATTCCGGCAATTCTTTTTGCGTTTCTGTTCGTAGCGGGGAGTATTTACGCAATGAGGAGTGGGAGATCGTTCGGGATTGCACATGAAGCCCATCTGGGTGGTGCGATCGGGGGTGCACTATTGACTGTAATGCTTGAGCCGCGCGTATTCCCTTCATTCCTTGATCAACTTATCTAAGCCACTGGGCATAAGATCGAACTGAAAAAAAACCTGGATTCCAGAGTGTCATCATCCTGATTGACAATGACCGCAGAACTTTTTTCGTCGCAAAATAGTCGGCAAATACTAGCCCGATTCGACGACATGCAGATGATGTTGTGGGCACAAATCAAAATACGGGTCACCGGATGACATTTGCTTTCACACGTGAACGGCGTTTGTGGACGGCAGCAGCATTGATCGTGCTAGCCATCTACTTCACCCTGGGCCTGACAGTAGAATGGCTTCGGTTATTGCAAGCCAGCGGCTGGGGTGCGGGGGTGTTTTTGCTCGGCTGCTGTGTGCTCCTTGTCACTGTTGTTACTCGGGGGATGATGGCAATTCCGAGTCGAAAGGAGGTCGTCGTTGCAATAGGGATCGCGATACTCTATTCCGTAACGCTCTCCTACATCGAGCATCCAGAAGAGCGAATCCATGTGATTATGTACGGGGTAGTGGCGTTGTTGATTTATGCGGCATTACTGGAACGCTCGGTGCATGGAAGGCGAATCACCACGGTCTCCATCGTGGTCGTTGCCGTTACAACCGCTCTGGGTTCAATTGACGAAGTGCTTCAGTTCGTACTGCCGAATCGTGTGTTCGATGTGCATGATATCCTATACAACATACTGGCTTCGGTCATGGCGGTGATCTCGAACGGATCCCTCAGGTGGGTGAGGGGGCAATCCGTTTAACAGGTTTAGGCCCGCGAGCAAATAACTCGTTCAGGTGCTGTCACGATGTGCCAAAGATTGGCATTTCGGATGTGCTAGGATGATGTAGCCCCTCGACCCACAGTATAGTTTGATTGTATCCCAGAATGACGTTCGGTGACAGAGATACCAAATCTCTACATGCGCTGTGGAAACCTCCTTTTTGTGTCAGCAGACTCATCTCAACACACGGATCCCTCGGGAATATCGTTTTCGTCCGTTTTATGGATGGCATTCGAACTTTTGGCGATTTTCATCATATACTCAAACATCACAAATAATAAAATAATAGTATTTTTATGTATTTATCAAGATAAATAATACTATGATAGTATTTATTACACCTACAAAAGCGAAAATAGCGCTTGCCGAAAACATGAGAGAGCGTCGCCTCGCGCTCAATCTGACACAAGCTGGTCTTAGCGAACGTTCGGGGGTCGCCTTAGGTACTCTCAGAAAATTTGAGCAAAGCGGTGCTATATCGATTGACAATTTGTTGAAGCTGATGCTGGTCGTTGGAGGTCTGAGGAAAATCGTAGAGGCGAGCGCACCGGACCAAGAAACGTTCTCATCCATTGACGATGTTTTGTCCGGCAATTCTCGCCCCATGCGCAAACGGGGGTCACATTCATGAGGCACGAGCCGGTACAACACATAAAGGTTGGACTGGATTTTGGTAATAATTCCAGGCTCGTGGGGCATCTAGCCCTACGGGGTCAGCAAGTATATTTTGAATATGATGCAGAATTCATACGTCGAGGTCTCAATCTGTCCCCTTTCCGGTTACCGTTAAAACCTGGAGTACAAACTTTCCATACACAACTTTTTGAAGGTCTACCGGGTGTATTCAACGATAGTTTGCCAGATGGTTGGGGGAGACTTTTGTTTGACAGGGCCATGCGTAAGCGAGGCATTTTGCCGCCGATGCTGAGTCCGCTTGACCGGTTGGCATATGTTGGCAAGGCTGGTATGGGAGCATTGATCTACGAACCGGATCACTCTGAAGCTGGGGAGGGAATCGGAATAGATCTTGACTGGTTTGCCGAGCAATCTCAGAGTGTTTTGGAAGGCGAAGCTGAGGATGTTTTAGGCGAACTTCTGGCACTGAATGGGTCATCAGCAGGTGCGCGGCCAAAAGCACTGATCGGATATAATCGTAAGGCCGGGCGCATCATTCACGGGAGTCAGGTTTTACCGAAAGGCTATGAACCATGGATTGTCAAATTTGCGAATTCACAAGATGGCCCTGATGCGGGAGCCGTTGAATTTGTGTATTCAGAAATGGCGCGGCGAGCTGGACTTATGATTCCCGAGACATATCTATTTCCGGCGAAACAGGGGGCCGGATATTTTGCGATCAAGCGCTTTGATCAAAATCAAAGCGGACGTTTGCATATGCACACCGCTTGTGGATTATTGCATTCGGACCATAGAATTCCAGCACTTGATTATCACGACTTACTGGAACTCACTCTGCATCTGACACGCAGCATTCGGGAGTCAGAGAAAATATTCCAGTACGCGGTCTTCAACGTCATGGCACATAACCGAGATGATCATTCCAAGAATTTTTCATTTCTCATGGATGAAACGGGCGCGTGGAAAGTTTCGCCAGCCTATGATCTGACGTTCTCATATGGCCCGGGCGGGGAACAGAGCACTATGGTGATAGGAGAGGGCAAATCGCCAAGCATGGAACATCTTAGAGCGCTGGGGCGGCGTGCTGAAATAAGTGACGCCAAAACCGAAGAAATCCTTGGGCGGACAAAATATTCACTTGGAAGGTGGAGCGAACTGGCGAAGGTCCATGGAGTGAGGACGGCAACTCATGACCTGGTTCACGCGCAGATTAACAGGCTTTGAATTAGGATGGGATTTGCGTAAATCGTATCCCACGACCCTGCTTCTCATTTTCGATCATCCTCACCACGGTGAGGTGGTCATGGGGAGGATGGTTTATTCGTGGCGGCTTCAAGGATCGCATATTCCTTATCTACTGCGGCATTAATTGAATCTAAAAGATTCTTCATGACATGATTGTCATCCAATACCCAACTGGTCTCGCATGCAAGGTATCCATAGCCGGGACCTTTTTCAATGGTTTCCAGGACAGGAAGAACATCGAGAGCGCGACCATGATAGGCCTTACGTACTCCCATGAGCGGCATACGCAACTCCCGTACCTTGGCAAACTTTGTCAGGATCAATAACTTAGCCAGACCAAAAGGGAGTAATCGTCCGTCTGGAAGTCGTTGCAGTGCCGGATTGATATCTGGAAGGGTAACCGTAAATCCCACTGGCTTGCCATCCATTTCCACAAAGAAACACACCCTTGGATCTATGACCTGCTTCATTGCACTGGCCAGATGAGAAAATTCATGATCGGTAGCAGGCACAAATCCCCAGTTATCAGACCAAGCCTCATTGAAGATCTCCCGTACGGTCGCTACCTCCTCGTCAAAGCGTGACATATCCAATGTGCGCAGTGACAGGCCTGGGTTTCGGCGACGGACAATGGCGGCTCCTCGTCTCAAGCGTTCAATTGCGACGTGCTTACGGTGAATGTAGTAGGCCCACAAAGTCATGACGCGGGAAAACCCCCAGCGATGGAGATAATCCTCATAATAGGGCGGGTTGTATGCCATCATGATTGAGGGGACCCGATCAAACCCGTCAACCAGAAGCCCGGATGTATCATTCAGGGAGGGGTTCACGGGTCCACGAATGGTTCGCATCCCTTGCTCCCGAAGCCAGGAAGCTGCGGCATCCAACAAGGCTTCAGCAATCCCAAAGTCCTCTTGAGTCTCGAAGAATCCAAAAAATCCGGCATCATCAGCATGCGTTTTCAAGTGCATACCATTGATGATCCCCGCAATTCGTCCTAAAACATGCCCTTTGGTATCGAGTGCAAGGAAGAGTTGCATCCGGCCATGCTCAAAGAATGGATTTTTTCGTGGGTTTAGGGTCTCAAGTTGATCGATACGAAGTGGAGGCACCCAGAACGGGTTGCCTCGATAGAAATCATACGGGAACTGGATAAAGCGCTTCAGATCCCGTCGTGACTGAACCGGTCGAATCACGCACGAAGGAGAAGCCGGCATACGCTAGATTGCATGGTTGTCCAGCACTCCATGCTTTTGTCCCACACGATAGAAGGCCTCAAGGATTCTGTCCAGATCTTCATCGGTGTGTGTAGCCATATAAGATGTGCGCATGATATTCAGTCCACGCGGTACGGCACCCCGCCACGGGATCACGGGGTTCACAAATACGCCCTCCTCAAGTAAGTCTGTCCAGAATTGAAATGCAGTCATCATATCA
The DNA here is from genome assembly GCA_009838195.1 of Rhodothermaceae bacterium. NCBI lineage: Bacteria > Pseudomonadati > Rhodothermota > Rhodothermia > Rhodothermales > Rhodothermaceae > Rhodothermaceae bacterium. Next base: position 16,728 of record VXSC01000002.1, read on the forward strand.
TTGCCGATCACTACCGGAATGATCGGAGCTTCACTGGTCCAAACATCAAAACCAGCACTACGGAACCCTTCCCGCATATAGTCAGAAATTTGCCACAGTCGATCAAGCCGCCATGTTTCTTCCTGAAGAATGTCCAGACACTTGAGTACGGTGGCCACCATACTGGGGGGCATAGAAGCACTGAAGATGTGTGCACGAGCTGTGTGCCGGATATATTCAATCACGTCGTTATCTCCGGTGACAAAGCCCCCTAAAGAGGAAAAGCTCTTCGAAAAAGTGCCCGTAGTAAGGGGGACCTCATTACCTAACCCGAAGTACGCCGCGGATCCTTTACCCCCTGGACCAATGACGCCCACCGCATGGGCATCATCCAGCATAAGAGCAGCACCAAACTCATCGGCAAGTTTTACTAATTCGGGGACTGGAGCAATTCGACCACTCATTGAGAAGACTCCATCCGTAACAATGAGTTTATCAGCTTCGGGCTGTTCTGCCTCGGCTTTTTCGAGAAGCCGCCGCAGGTGGTTCATGTCAAAATGACGATAGCGCCAGCAGTTTGCTGTACTCACTTGTGTCCCGGCTACAATGCAGGCGTGATTATCCTTATCCGAAAAAATTAGATCGTTCTTTGAAGTAATCCCCTGGATTACCCCCATATTCGTCATATAACCGGTTGAGAAAAGAACGCAGGCCTCTTTTTGCATAAAGGCTGCAAGTCGTGCTTCAAGCTCCAGGTGGATATCGAGCGTTCCGTTCAGAAAACGGCTTCCGGTACAACCTGTACCGTACCGGGCGATTGCCTCGTTCGCAGCTGCCTTGACACGTGGGTCACTGGTCAATCCGAGATAGTTATTTGATCCTGCCATAATGAGCTCACGGCCATCAATAAATGCCCGTGTTCCCTCGCTGCGCGAAATTGCGCGAAAGTAGGGATAGAGTCCGGCATCTTTTACTTCATTGATCAAGGCACCGGGCGCCATGAAAGCCCGCGTCTTCTCAAATATGGTCGGCTCTGCGGGAAGAGTATCGTTCGAATTAATCATGGAGGGTGATGGCGAGTCGGGAAAACAGGATGGATTCTGGAATTAAGAACTCGATATATTGCCTGGTTTGAAGCAGTAATGAATGAGATGGCAGCAACCAACTATCAGGGTGCGGGAATATGAGAAGCATACGATTCTATTCTGGCTGGGAAAAACGGTTCAGGATGAAATTCTCCCCCGGCTGTCCAAGGCTCGGATCTTGGAACATGTCACCGAATTTGGTCTTTATTCGCTGGTGACCCTGCCGTTGAAGCAAGGTTGCCTCATTCATAAAATCTCTCTTTAGAGGGGCCTGCTCACGAAATGCGTAGATGATGGATGCCATGGAGGTTTACCAAGTGAGTGTTAACCCAATCTGCTGCGGCCCCCCAGTCACCCGGGCAGTCAAAGACTCGTTTACGTCAAATTCTGCCAAATGTGCGCTCACATAGGCATCTATAACAGTGAACCCGTACCAGGCAATGGTGCCAAGGTACAATAGATCCCTGTTCCGTCGAAGCACATCTCGCTGTGCACGGAATTGGGGTTGGAGTCGGGCACGGCGTGCTGCGACTTCGTCAGGCATGAGAATCGATTCAGAACTTAACTCTAAGACGCGCAGAAGCTCCGAATAGTCACTTTCATACTCAGGAAATATCGGAGTGCCATCCGGATTGGTCCGTGCTGTAAAGAGATATGCATGTCGATACAGCCGATATCGCCGGTTCACCAACAGGGCAGAGCCCACAAAAGCTGCAAGTCCCACGTATACGATGGGGACTTTATAATACTCGCGGTTATACAGTTGTCCCCATCCTGGTACGAATGCACGACGCAAAGCTGAACGCGGATCTGGATGATGGAAATCAGGCATGATTACCGTTGTATCCGGTTGCCCAGTTGCCGGCACTGGTCCGATCATCCACAGAAACAGACACACGAAGAAGATTGCTTTCAGGAGCGGGTGAACCATAAATCAACCGGTCCCTTCAAGTAACTCAACGATGCGGGATAGATCTTCTTCCGAATAGTAGTGAATTTCAATTCGGCCGCTTCCTTTGGCCTTATCTATGATCTGAACTTTTGTCCCCAAGTGCTTTCGGAGTTTATTTTCAAATTGGGCAAGGTACACCGAGGAGGGAGGAGTGTGTTTCTTCGATGTATCAGGTTGGCGCAAAAGGAGCTTTACCCGATGTTCAACGTCACGTACACTGAGGTTCTTGCGTCGAGTTTCTCCAAAAAGCCGGTTGATTGCACGATCGTCACGGAGCGAGAGCAGCGCACGGGCATGGCCGGGTGTAACGACACCCTCCCGGAGCCCAATCTGGACCCGTGGGGGGAGGTGGAGAAGGCGTAAAAAGTTAGCGATGGTGGAGCGTTGTTTTCCGACTCGCTGAGCGACTTCCTCCTGGGTCAAACCATATTCCTCGATGAGTCTTCGATATCCCAGAGCAACCTCAATCGGGTTCAGCTCTTCGCGCTGAACATTTTCAACCAGGGCCATCTCCAGCATCCGCACGTCTTTGGCTGGGCGGATGTATGCCGGAATTTCTTCCAGACCAGCTAACTTTGCGGCCCTCAGCCGCCTCTCACCGCTGATGAGTTCAAACTCATCTCCCCTGGTTGCACGAACTGTGATTGGCTGAATAATGCCCAACTGCGCAATTGACTGCGAGAGTGATTCAAGAGCTTCTTCATTGAATTCCTGTCGGGGTTGGAACGGGTTCGGTTTGATCGAACCTACAGGGAGCTCAAAAATGCCTCCGACAAGCGAATGCGCATGTTCTTCGGAGCGCAGTTGCCCGTCATTACTAAGAATTGCATCCAGTCCACGTCCAAGGACAGACTTTGGGTTTGTCATATGCAAACGGGAATAAGGTTAATATGGGACGCACTGACAACGTACGTCAGGGCAACCACCGTAATTTAAGGTTCTGCTACATTTTCTAGCAGACACTCTAGCTATTCGATGGTGAAGTAAAGTTAGGGGGTTTTGTATTGGTAGTGGAGAGGCGTTGTATCATCTCTCGGGCGAGGGCCAGATAATTACGGGCTCCAGTGCTGGTGGCACTATGGAGCAGGACGGGTTTCCCAAAGCTGGGTGCTTCTGCAACCGTCACATTCCGATGGATGATAGTCCGGAATACTTGGTTACCGAAATAACGCTTCACCTCTGCTGCAACCTGTTTGGAGAGCCGTAGGCGTGAATCATAAAGCGTCAAGAGGACCCCCGCTATTTCAAGATCCGGGTTGAGTCCACCTCGTACGATTTTGATTGTGTTGAGTAGTAGTCCCAGTCCTTCAAGAGCAAAGTATTCTACTTGTACAGGGATAATCACGCTTTTGGCGGCCGTCAGTGCGTTGACGGTTAAGAGTCCAAGCGATGGCGGGCAATCAATAATGATATAGTCATACTTTTCTGTCAGGTCTACGAGCGACTTTTTCAGAAGCTGTTCACGATCTCGGACACTGATGAGCTCAATTTCTGCACCTACCAGGTTGATATTCGCAGGAAGTAAATCTAGATGAGGGACTTCTTCATTCGTGCGTAGGATATCATCAGGAGAATTCTTTCCAATGATTACCTCATAGACAGAGGGGCGGACCTCTTTGGCATTATATCCCAGACTTGACGTACAGTTAGCCTGGGGATCTAGGTCGACCAGCAAGGTAGAATTCTCCAGCACTGCAAGTGAAACTGCAAGATTGACGGCAGTGGTCGTTTTTCCCACACCGCCTTTTTGGTTAGCAATTGCAATGATCTGTCCCATCAGCGAAGGTACAGGTTGGATCTTAGTATTGGAGCTTGGTTACGCAGAAATGCAGTTAAAACAGAGAGTAGATAAATGGTGCCAGTGCCGAGCCCTGTGTCAAAACAATCAGAATGCTCAACAGCAACAAAACCACTACAATCGGTGTTAGCCAATACTTCCTGCGCATCTGCAGAAATCGCAGGAATTCGACGGAAATTTTAAGTTTACTCATAAAAAACGCATAAAAAGAAGTGCTTCTTCTACGCAATGATTGTATCAAGTGTCCAAAGGTTCCAATGATTCCGCACAGTTCAGGAGTCAAACACAGAGAAACTGGGATATTTCGCAACACGATTACCCAAACTGCGTAGGCATTAGCATGGGAGAGAACATGAGGTACTTGCTGTGATCCGTTTTTTCGTAGAAACCTGGGAGAGCTTATTCATTGCTCTGCGTTCTCTAAGTACGAATCGCCTACGTAGCGGGCTGACTATGCTTGGCATTGTCATCGGAATTGTGACCGTGACAGCAATGATCACAGTCATCAATGGACTAGAGAACGCGATGGATAAATCGCTAGCTCTGTTGGGCACCAACGCAGTTTATATTGAAAAAACAGGCTGGTTTACAGAGCCAAGATTGAGGTCTCGTCACTGGTCTCGGCCCGATTTACGGGCAGATTTGGCAGAGTACATCCGTGATCGGTCGGAGTATGCAGTTGCCGTAGCTCCTCTAGTACAGACAGGCCGTCCAATACGTTATCGTGATCGCGCATTATACGGTGTATTTATTCAGGGATCTACCCCAGAGATTGCAAGTGTCGATGACGTAAAGCTTTCAGAGGGGCGATGGTATAATGAACTTGATAATCTAGTCGGTCGCAATGTTGTCGTAATCGGCCATTCTGTAAATGAATCGCTGTTCCCGAGTGAAGAAGCGATTGGAAAGACAATCAGGATCGGTGGAAAGAGGTTTGAAGTCATCGGAGTGCTGGAAGAGCAGGGCAAGTTCTTTGGAATGTTTTCATTTGATGAACAGGCGCAGATGCCAATCAGAACTTTCGAGCGGCATTTTGGGCGCTTTCGGAGTGTAACGATTAAGGTGAATGCAGAATCTAGTGAAACGGTACCACTACTTGAAGAAGAATTGACTGGAATCGTGAGAGCCGCCCGAGGACTTGATGCAATGGAGGAAAATAATTTCGAGGTGAATAAGACAGAGGCTTTCCGAGAGCAATTAGCAGCTGTCAAGACGGTTGTCTACATGATTGGCATATTTTTGACGGGACTTGCATTGGTTGTGGGAGGAATTGGTGTAATGAACATCATGTTCGTAACCGTGAAGGAACGTACCAAGGAAATCGGGGTGCGTAAGGCTGTGGGAGCTAGCCGTCGGGCTATACTTTCACAGTTTCTGATTGAGGCCGTACTAGTGTGCATTGCCGCTGGGCTCACTGGAGTCCTCCTATCCATCGGCGTGACGCAGATCATTAATCAATTCGTACCGGCATCATTTGCGTCAGGTACCGTCCTTCTTGCGTTTGGAATATGTGTGGGCGTTGGCGTGATATTTGGTGTCGTACCTGCTTGGAATGCTGCTCGAATGGATCCTATTGAAGCCCTTCGACATAGCTGATGATAAACCTCGAATTCGTAAGTCTGGCCTGGGATGCAGTACGCAGCCATAAGCTGCGTTCAACGCTCACTTTATTGGGTATTGTTATAGGCGTCTTTGCCATTATTGTGGCAGTGACCGCCGTACAGGTCGTGGAGACAAGGCTGGTGAACGCCGTTGAGTCTTTCGGAGCAACGACGTTCACCGTCTCCAGAACCGATGGCTTTAATCAATCCAGTTCCAGATTTCGTGCACGACGAAATCTCACGTACGATGACATGGTTAAGTATGCCGAACGGGCACGGCTCCCTTCTGCCGTCAGTCCTACCATGCAATTATGGAGCCCTGTAGAAGGCCGTTATGGAGATCGTAAGACAGAAAACATCATTGAGAAACTCGGTGTGAATGAGCACTGGGTCTCTACGAATGGATTCGATATTGGCCAGGGTCGAAATATGACGGAACTCGACGTAGAGTTAGGGCGAGACGTTGCGGTCATCGGGTACGATATTGGTGAACAGCTTTTTCCGAATATTAACCCGGTGGGGAAATCCATTGTGATTGGTGGGAAACGCTATCAGATTGTCGGCGTGCTGGCGGAGAAAGGTGATGTTTTCGGCAGCAATGTTGATATCCTGGCACTGGTTCCCATTACAAATATGATACAGTCCTACAGTGCCGCACAGCGCAACATAGAGATCAAGGTGGAGACTCGTAGTATGGATGTAATTGACGAGGCAATGGAGGAAGCGATAGGAATCTTCAGGGTCGTCCGAAATGTCGAGCCTGGCGAGGAGAATAATTTTGAGGTTCAGAGTTCGGAAGCATTCCTGGATCAGGTTACCGGTTTTACAGGCCAGGTGAAGCTAGGGGGAGCCGTTGTTGGCTTGATTACGCTTCTTTCTGCAGGTATCGGTATCATGAATATTATGCTCGTATCGGTTGCTGAGCGCACGAAAGAAATCGGAGTACGTAAGGCGGTTGGCGCACGTCGACGTGATGTTTTGAGCCAGTTCCTGTATGAAGCTATCTTTCTATGTCAGGTTGGTGGGATTACCGGTATTCTAGTCGGGGTTTTGGGTGGAAATGTTGTGGGGCAATTTTTTGACGTGTCTTTCGTATTTCCGTGGATGTGGGCGATTGGTGCCGTACTTGGTGTTACATTGATCGCGATGGTATTTGGTGTCTATCCCGCATACAAGGCAGCGAGCCTTGATCCAATTGAATCTCTGCGTCACGAGTAATGGATCAGGATTTAGCCAAGAGACGGGCTGGTGAAGAAGCCGCTCGTCACGTGGAGCATGGCATGACCATTGGGCTTGGCACGGGTTCAACCACAGCGTTTGCGCTTGCTGCCATCGGAAAGAGGATTCTCGAAGATGGTTTGCAAGTCAGAGGGATCCCCACTTCCAGCTCGGCCGAGCTGGAAGCACGAAAACATGGAATTCCCGTTTGTACGTTTGATGATGTGCAAGGGAAACTGGATATTGCTTTTGACGGTGCAGACGAGGTAAGTCCAGAACTTGATTTAATCAAAGGAAGGGGGGCGGCACACACGCGTGAGAAAATTGTTGCCAGCCAAGCCAGCCGATTCGTGATCTTGGTGGATCCTTCCAAACTAGTGAAGCAACTAGGTACGACAGCGCCCGTACCGATTGAGATCATTCCACTTGCAGCACCGGTTATTTTGCGTACGCTCCAGCACATGGGGGCCCGTGCATCGATACGTTTGGGGTTACGTAAAGATGGCCCCATCGTTACGGATCAGGGGTTCTGGGTGATTGATGCTGAGTTTCCCCCGATTGACAATCCGGCGGGACTTAGTCGTGAATTGTTAGACTTGCCAGGCGTTCTGGACCATGGATTGTTTGTTGGTCTTGCAACCGAAGTGATTGTAGGCACAGAGTCTGGCGTTGATGTGATTCAGCGCCAGAGTAGTTAGGAGAAGAGGCTACCAGTTCTTGCTGAATCCTACATTAATGAGTCCACTCGTCAAGCAGGTCGATGTCTAGATGGAGGCACAAAGTGCCGACTCAGGTCAATAGGAAGACAAAGGTTAAGGAGGTAATGACATTGACGGGAGTGCCATTGAGTTGACCAGGTAAAAAGCGCGCTAATTGGACTGCCCGTAAAACCTCTTCATCGCACCCTGCGCCCAGGCCCTGGGTCACTGTAGGGAAGCGGACATATCCATTTTCATCAATAATGAAGGCGACTGTCACACGTCCTTCGAGGCTTGCCCGCCTCGCTCGTTCAGGATACTGAATCTCGTTAACTAGGCTTTCCATGCTGCCGAGGAGGATCGGGATCTGGTCTAGAAAATCAGATAGGTCCGGCAGATTTTCGTTTCCACGAAAAGATACGGGCATCGTCATTTCTACGCTGGCAGGCTGGGATTCAACGTGTCGGGGAGCGAAGCGAACATATTGGAGGGCTTGGATCGCTTTCTGTTTGATAACCTCCTCCGTATCCTGAGTAACAACGGGGTTCACGACCTGTCCGCTTTGATCCACAACAAAGGATACGAACACATGCTGATTATCTGCCCCGTTGTGTGTGATTTGCTGGATGTTCTCCACCATACTGATCAGTTTTGGAGGCTTCATATCAACATGGGGAGGTTCATGCAACGTCGATTGAGGCGCGATACATGCGTTGACACTGAGGCCAATGAGGATATAAAACAGTACAGTGATACGGGTCATGATACACTCGATTTCAGCGGGCTGGCTCAAGCCATATGGATCAAGTTTTACATTTTAGTAACATTAACTTTACATTAAGATAACATATTTCTGGAAATATATCCAGGAGACTTGTCGAATGCCAGTGCTTGACCAAGAACAATTCGTCTAGAATGGAGGTTTGGTGGCCTCGTGGGAGTCCTGTGCGGCACCGCAATCCGGGCGTTTTTCCAGATTGATAAAGAGGGGGGGCTCGGTTCAGGGCCCGAGCTTAGCCCGCTTCGTTAGGCATATTCCGCGGAAGAGTAAAATGGTTCAGCGTCGCCGAACTATAACCGGGAGACGCATCTTCACCTTAATGGCGTTACCATCTTTGTCACGTCCAGGAGTGAATTTTGCTTCCTCAGTCACGAGCCTGATTACTTCCTTATCACAGCGCCTACTGGTACTCTGAACAATTGAAGGTTCCAGTACATTTCCATTTTCGTCCACAATAAACTCCACAACTGTTCTCCCACGGACACGGCATTCTCCAAACTTTTGCCGCCAGAACAGAGCTTCAATTCCCCCAATCAACTCGGGCATTACATCAATATTTGCTTCGTCTGCTATTTCATTCTCATCAATTTGAGATCTGGTCTCACTGGTTTGAGAGACAGTCTCATCAATTTGATATGTGGAATCACTAATTTGAGAGACAGTCTCGTCAAATTCAGGTACGGTGGGTTGAGACGTACCGCAGGCACAAGTACCAACCAGGATAGAAAGTAGGAGGAGAGTGCGGGTCATGACACATAAAGGGAATTTCTGCTTCAAGCTCTGTTGAAGTTTACAGATCAACGCTTCTTGAATACGATCGGAAGAGACATGGTAAACTTTATCAGACGTCCGTGTTGTTGTCCAGGAATGAATTTAGCATGTTCAGTCATGACTCTGATTGCTTCCCGATCGCAATCATCCCCAAGACTATTTTGGACCCGAGGTTCAATCACGTTGCCATTTTCATCTACGTCAAATATGACAAGGACCCTACCATCATAAGGGCATACTCGTTGGTTAACATGCCGCTGCAGCCCTCCAATACCTCCAATCAACTCAGGCATTTTATCGCGGAGTTCATCACCTTCAAGCACCTCGCTATCATTAGTTGTAGACACAACGGTTTGAGGCGTGCTGCAGGCACTGGTACCAACCAGGATAGAGAATAGGAGAAGGACTCGAGTCATGGTACGCAAAGGAAGTTTCCACTTCAAACTCTATTGGAATTCTCTGATCACCGTAGGTTCCCACACCATAATCCTTTTCTGCCTTTGATTATCGCCCCAGTGTAGAGCGCGGGCTGCAATGAGTTGGTCAATCCATGGCGATTTCCACCAGGAAAAGACTCTGGTCAGTATCAACAATAAAAAATGCCCTGCGCCTCAGACAGGCACAGGGCATTTTCCTTAAGAAGGAGTTTGCGGATCAGCGCAACTTGAACACGATCGGAAGAGACATTTTTACCTTTACCGGGCGTCCACGCTGCCGTCCAGGGATGAACTTGGCATGTTCAGTGATTACTCTGATTGCTTCCTGATCGCAACCACCCCCAATGCCACGCGAGACCACTGGTTCACTCACATTGCCATTTTCATCTACGACAAACTGTACAATTACTCTACCCTCAACATTGGCCTTGCGGGCGATTTCTGGATACTTTGCCATGGCCTGTAGACCACCGATGCCTCCGATCAACTCAGGCATCTGCTCGACAATCTCAAAGATCTCGGGCTCTTCAACCACCTCTTCCTCATCCGGTGGAGGAGGCGGTGGAGGTACATTGATAGGAGCGTCCAGGTCCAGTGAAGCATCAAGATCCAAATCGTCGTCTTCCAGAATCTCATCATTCGGGACCTCGACTGGAACGGGTGGACGTGGTGGTGGTGGTGGTTTTTGAATCTGCTTGGTTTGCAAGATTTCTTCCATTTGGACAACTTCCTGCTCAACTTGCTCGATCTCCATCCCCTCTCCACGTTCCAGATTCGCGTTGAATGCAAGAATGAGCAGCAGGAGTGAGACGATCATACCAACCTGCACGAAGAAACCATAAGTTCTTTTCAGGTCAGCTGATGGAGTTTTACGTAATGCCATGATTCACCGGGTTTTGCAGTTAATAGGTAATACGTTACGAATATACGTAAACAAACATACACAAACGAATGTCACATGATCCTACGTTAATGAAAAAAATCTGGTTCCCACAGAATTATTTTTTTCTCAACGAAGTAAGTGCAGTGACGACACTGTCAATCATATCCCCCGCAATCATCGTGCCGGGATGATGTTTACGGGAATATTGATCTGCTGTTAGTCCCCCGATATGGCATGCAGAGATGGCCGCTGTTGGTGCAGCACAACCCTGTGCAAGCAGACCTCCGCATAAGCCAGCCAAAACATCCCCTGTCCCTGCTGTGGCAAGAGAAGGATTCCCTCTTCCACACACGAAGGCTGCCTCCTGGCCGTGGCAGACAATCGTTGGATGACCTTTGAGTACAAGTGTACAATTCCATCGGGATGACCAGTGACGCGCTGAATCAAGTCGATCGAGCTTCCCGGATTCTGAGCCCATGCGCTCAAATTCCCCTGCATGGGGGGTAAGAATCCAGTTCCTTTCCTGATTGGAGGTATTCAGTAGCTGCGCCGCAGTGGAGAGGGCATCTGCATCTACGACCACCGGCATCGCACATGATTGCAAGATTGCCTGTACGAAGCGCTGGGTATTGGGGTGTCTACCTAACCCGGGGCCAATGACCAACGCATTCGCTTTCGCAAGCCATGGTTGTAGTGCAGTCATTGCATCATCGGGTTCAATTCCACCGTCTGGGCACTCGGCTAAGCGGATTGCCGGGATTTCGGTCATCGTAGCCGCCAGAATACTCTGGATACTCTCTGGTACAGCACAGGCTACATAGCCTGCACCAACACGTGCAGCGGCGCGTGCAGCCAGCATGGGGGCACCGGAAAGTCCTGGGGATCCCCCGATCACCAGAACCATTCCTGCACTGTATTTATGGGCCTGTAAATCTCGAGTCGGCAGATAAGATGAGATCGCTGTATCTGTTGAAATCCAATTTATGTCAGACTTAGTCTTGTTCAGGATCGCAGACAGTGGCAGCCCAATATGCATCAGTTCGATTTTGCCCGAGTATGCCGGTCCCTGTCCAAACAGTAGTCCCGGCTTGTATGCACTAAAGGTGATCGTTAAGTCAGCACGCACCGCTCCGCCGAGCGGAGATCCCGTATCCGCATGCAGTCCGGAGGGCAGATCAAGGGCAACCACAGGTGGATTGGTCGTATTCAGTGCATCAACCAAGTTCACGACATCACCCTGTAGGGGTCGATTCAGCCCCACTCCCAATAGTGCATCGATATACAGATCTGCTGGAGGGAGTGGTTTGTGAGGATTATCGTCAAACTGGAGCCGGTCTGATTTGTCAAGCTCTTTCAATTTTCGGAGGAAACTCCAATTTTGTTTGGCTTCCGGCGTGGAGGGAGGTTTTAAGGAAACAACATAGACAAAGGCACCTTGGTTGTAAAGAGTGCGTGCAATAACGTACCCATCCCCACCATTATTCCCGCTTCCGCAGCATACGACGACCTTGCGTCCATGCATCGGGCCATACTCACGTTCAATCGCGAATGCTGCACTTCTACCCGCATTTTCCATAAGTGTTAATGCAGAGAACCCAAACGATTCAATTGCCAATTGATCGAATTTTTGCTGCATATTGCCACGTAATAGTGGCAGAAAACCTGCAGAGAGAGGATCTGATGTTAGCGGGGTCCTGTTTGTAACCTGAGCTTCCATAAGACTTTACTGATCAGTCGTGGGGAAAGACTTTTGAATAGATTGACCGATTCTGAGTATATCGGGTAATGCAGTGTCCCAGCGGGGACGAATGGTTATGGGCTCGGATGTCCAAGTGACCGGCTCAATAGCCTGGTACGGATCAATTAAACCGCCATCCCAGTGACCATTCCGATTTCGATCAATGAACGCACGCAATCGATAGCTGTTTTCCGGGAGATTGTCAAAAATAAAGGCTCCCTCTGAATCTGGTGACTTAGCAGCCAGTATCTGACCGTCCGTATTCATGAGTGTGACCAACACACTATCTCCGGCTGGAATTGTCACGCCACTTAAACTCCCCAAAGATCGAGGCCCCAGCCTTTCAAAAAACCGTACATAGGTGCTGTCGGGTTGCCGTACAGCAACCCGGTAGATCTGGGTTGGGTCATTCAGGGATATTAAGGAATAACCAGTTCCGTTTAACGTCTGGATTTCATAATTTACTGGGGTACCGGTTGAATCCTGAACGCTCAACAGACTGTCCAGGAGCGATGCTCCGATTGGTTGGTCAAAAACGATTTGAGGCGTTTCCCAAGGGGCCAGTTTATATGGATTTTCTGTGCTACTTGGCAGGAATCGCTCAAATTTTGGTTCATCTGTGGTTACACCTGAGGAGCCCATGAAATAGATCGTGTCCAGACGCACAGTATTTCCACTGGAGTCTTGTATGGAGGGATCAGGGAGAAGGGCATAGGGTTTTTCCTGAAGCGGATCCACGGCTAGGTAGACCATGCGTGAGTTTGATTCCGACTGATAACTGGAATAAACCATTGCAGGAGCACGGCTGACCGAATCCATGATACTCCAAGGTTCACCGGTCGGGTTTTGTAGGAAGACGTTTTCGCTGAAGCGAATTTCTACGAGTTGGTTTGCAGTGGCACGTACTCTCTCAATGGATGGCCCAAGAGTGTCTACTTTTGTATACACCCAGTCCGCGTACTGGCTACTTGTATCCGGCGTTGCCCTAATCGCTTCAACGGGGGGGACAGCAAACCATTCCCCTTGGTCGGCTCTCAGATTACGATTCAGATCCCGTAATCCGAGAACGAAGAAATCTGATTCTCGGACATAACTGAATTCAAATTTCCCTTCGGTATCCGTTTGCGTTTGATATGCCGGAGCTTGGTTGGTTGCGGCTTGAGATGGATAGGCAAGAACCATTAGGCCAGCAACCGGCAAGCCTTGTACATGATCAACGATTCGGCCACGCAACCGTCCCTGATCGATCACCGGTCCAGTAGCGAACGCAAAAGATAGCGGGCTTGTGAGCCGGACCCCCCGCCAATCCCTGAACTCATCATCAAGAGTGACCACATAGGTGGTGGAGTCTCTCAGTGGTTCCGGCAGCTGTATCGTTACAGACTGCCGTCGCCATCTATACCGGAGTCTGCCCTGTGGAGTCGGGACGATGGACAGAGCGCGTGCAAAGGATCCCTCATTTACGTACTCTGAAAAAACAAGCCGAAGCTCAGTAGGAGATACCTCTACCGATTCATGTGGAGGATCTGTTGAGACAAGAGAGGGTGGAACATCATCGCGTGGACCACCTGTTGGCGGGCGTGGGTCTGCACAGCTACAGATCAGCAGAAAACTCACGAAGGCAATCTTACGAGTCAGCACTATTGTTTCGCAGATTGAAGAAGAGGAATGCAGCGAGTCCGGTCGCTGCAGCTATGATTACCGGCTCCAGATTGCGACGGACCCAGCGATCCCGGGGAGGCTCCGCCTGAGTTTCAGGATAGGCGGGCGATTCCAGATCAGGGATCATGCCCTTTCGGATTTGATCCGAGAACAGGTTCTGGCAGGTGTCTTGAGCGAGAATCTCACCATTTATTCCCAAAAACGTGTACTGTAGATCCAGTTCTGCTGAGCGCGAGAATGTCTTGCGTCGGACACGCGTATAGGAGATTGTCGACTTGGACACTTCCCAGGAGAGCAGAAAAGGGGAGGTTGGGTTACGCAGAGAATCAGCTAAGAAAAGGGTCTTATCCTGTTGATGCCAACGATTGATCAGAGCATTGGTCACATAAGGTAGAGTAGCCGGTGGAGACAGAATCAGAGAATCCACTTCCATGGGAACAGACTCCAGGCATGCAACACCAAGGTTTTCGAATACTTGCATATTCGTAAGCAACTCTTGAGCAGAAGCGGATGTGATCGAACAAAGCCCCCACCAGCCTGCAAGCAACAAAGCCAGGGAGTGTTTCATAACGAATCTTTGTGTAGTTCAGCGACTAGGTGTCGGGCTTCGGGAATGATCAACTTTTCCATTGCCAGTTCAACAGCTTTGGGAGATCCAGGAACCACAAAAATAATCAGACCGGCACATGTGCCGGCAATCGCCCGGGAGAGCATAGCTCTACTTCCAACCTGGTCCCAGGAGAGTACGCGGAAAAGTTCTCCGAATCCGGGCAATCTTTTGTCTAAAAGAGGGTGAATTGCCTCAAAAGTTTGATCTCTGTGACTTATACCGGTACCTCCACTCACGCAGACCACATCTGTGTTTCCGGATTGGGCGTGAATTGTCTCCCGTATAACATCTGGTTCGTCTGGAATAATACACTGTGAGGCAATCGTGTGTCCACTGTGTTGGACTAACCTAGCCATACATGCACCGCTCTTATCGGTCGCTTTTGTTCGCGTATCGCTCACTGTGATGAGTGTAAATCGCAGTGTGGCAGGTGCGCCTGACTCATGAATACTCATTGTTGGGGCTTATAGAAGGGAGCTACCCAAATGGATGGAAACTTGGTATCTCGCAACTTCGCTACTTCGTAGAAACGAACGTTGAGTCTTATTGCCAATAATCACCTGATAAATGATCATCATCACTTCCATACGAAAGATTAACCTGAATTCAAGTTTCCGAGCAATTGAATCGTTGCCGTAGCAATTCTCTTGTCCGGATCAACACAGGCTTGACCCCTCCCGACAAGTTCAAGATCTTTCATCAATTTTGATTATTGTCGTGACAGGATTGAATTTCCATTGATATTCCTCGTCAAGAACCGAGCAGTTAAAGTAATCGATTCCATGCTTTTGATCCTCACCACGAGAACTGTGAATGTGGCCGAAGAACACTGCCTTCAACTTTGGGAGTTCTTGGCATCGGACGTACAGATCTTTGCTACCAAGGTAGTCACTCGGGTGAATATCCTGCGGTAGGACGGGCCCGACCGTGTCGAGAATTGAGTACGGGGGGCCATGGCTTATTAGCACATCAGTCACGACGGGAAATTTATTTGTGTACGCAGACATGTCATATCCCTGAAAAAACCATGGCCCAAACGGTGGCGTATGAGGTAATCCCCAGATCCTGACACCCCCGTCCTCCTTAGAGCCAAATAGGGTTACACCGTCATTCACTAAAAGGTGTACTCCTACCCCCTCCGTTTGTAACTGACATTTCATGGGCATGAATTCGCAAATCTGGTCATGATTGCCTGGAACCACTATAATTGCTCTGAACTGGTCTCTGACGACTGACAGTTCACGCAAAAACTTTCGCCATGACCGCGTGTGACTGTCATGGATCACGGACTTATACAGATGATTTGTTCTGCCAGCGGTGAAGTCTCCACAGTGAATGAGAATGTCACTTTCGCAATCCTTCAGCAGGTCTGGCAACGCGACTTGTCCATGCGTGTCACTGATAGCGGTTATGCTGAATTCAGGCATTTTGTTTTGGTGTGATTAAGGTAAGGTGACAAATGGGATCGAATCAAGTCAAAGTCACTCACAGACACAAGCACCATCTTTTGGCTCTGGTGACTCACCAAACCATCGGGGAGGATCATACCCATGTTTTGCCCATGGATGACATCGTGCTACACGCCAAATGGCCAGCACCATCCCCTTCGGTACCCCATACTTATTTATGGCCTGTATCGCATAATTTGAGCACGAAGGCGTGTACCGACATGCGTTACGAAGATGCGGTGACAATATCAGTTGGTAGGCGCGTATGGGTAGTATAAAAAATCGCCGTATCATGTATCAGTTGTACATTTTCCACCAATCCTACATTCTTTCCGTATAAAGGTCCCTATCAACGATACAGTGTTCCCATGAGTGAACTTACAACCGAGAAGATGACGGACATCGCATTTAATCAGGATGGCCTTGTTCCAGTTGTTGTTCAGGAAGCCACCACGCTGGAGGTACTGATGCTGGCTTACATGAATCAGGATACATTGGAACAAACGCTGAGAACCGGGACCATGACGTATTGGAGTCGGTCACGAGGATGTGTGTGGGTTAAAGGGGAAACCAGTGGGCAGTTCCAAATCGTGAAATCCGCAAAATTGGATTGCGATCGGGATACATTACTGTTCATGGTAGAGCAGCAGGGGGGTGGTGCATGCCATACGGGAGCTCGAACCTGCTTTTTTCGGGATTTAATGTAAGGAGGATTCGAGTAGGATCGGCCTCGAGATGGGATGATTCAAACTTCACATACAGATAGGCTCAGGTGCCGGGTAAGGGTATTTGTCTCAGCAGCGTAGGTAGTCTGGTCCAGTGCGGTCATCTTTCCGGCGAATCGACTCAATGACGATCTGGAAGTCCACATTTTGCTTGGCATCCGTAATCTTGATGGTAGGATGTCTGATTGAAAACCAGATATCGGAGCCGGATTGGATTGTTGATCGGGCAGATGTATTGGATGCCGAAGAAGAGAGTGCTCTGTTAAATCTGCTTTCCGATTTCTACGACAGTACATCCGTTACGATTGTCGGAGTAACAGCAGAATCTATACGAGGGCAATCCATAGAGCTGCATGCGGCATCGTTGTATGCATCATGGGAACTAGGGTCTATCGAAACTCATAACGGAATTTTGGTCCTCCTCCGGGCAGATGAGCGCTTGGTGCAGATTACCGTAGGTAGTGGCATGGCACAGGAGTTACCATCGCTGGTGCTTGATTCGATTAAGGTCGAGATGGCGGAGCTATTTGGTTTGGGTGACTATTACGGTGGTTTCGAGAGGGGTTTTGATATGCTCATGCGCCGTGCCGGTGCAGTCCCGTGGACGATCGCATACACGAGCATTTTTGATGCCGAACGTGACTCGTTGCACAGTATGGATGAGATTGTGTCCACAGAAGGCGTGATTACAGGATTTCAAGAGGATTTGGTTATACTCACGGATTCCGATGGACGAGATGTTCGTTTGATGGTCCCCACAGAAGCACCAATTCTTTCTTTAGAGGATGTGATCGGATTTACCGGGCGTATTGTGCAACTACAGCCGATACAGGTTCAGGTGCTGAATTTGGAGGCAGACTATACACTTGAGTTATTGAATTAAACCTTTGGAGGTCCTGATGACAATGAATCGGCGCGAATTTACGCAGCGCACTTCTTCGGCTGCCTTACTAACGTTCTTTCCCGTGAGCATTATCAGTAAACGGCCTGAGCCGGGTGAACTGATCGGTCACGGAGATTACCGCTATCGGGTACACCGAACCTGGGGAGACCTGGATTCTGAGGTTACCCCGATAAATAACTGCCACGAGATGGTACAGGATCAGGCCGGCCGGCTGATCATGATCGGGGATGAGACACGCAATAACATACTTATCTATGATACCTCAGGCAATTTGCTTGACACATGGGGCAGTGACTATCCTTATGGGCATGGGTTAACAATTTGGGAGGCAGGTGGAGAAGAATTCCTGTTCATTTGCGACAATGGTTTTGATGGGAATCCGCAGGTAGTGAAGACGACCTTGGCGGGAGAGGTTGTCATGAGGTTACCACATCCTAAAGCAGTTGGGGCATATGAGGAATCCGATGCTTTTCATCCTACAGAAACTGCCATCGCTCCGAATGGCGATATCTATGTGGCTGATGGGTACGGATCACAGTGGATTCTCCAGTTCAATTCTAAAGGAGAATATATTCGCAAGTTTGGGGGTAGGGGGGATGAGGATCACCAGTTTCAGACAGCTCATGGTGTATGCGTAGATCTGCGCAATCCAGAGATGCCATCGTTGGTGTGTACCAGCCGAGGGCATAATGCATTCAAAAGGTTCTCGTTGAGTGGAGATTATCTCTCGACGATTTTTCTGCCGGGTGCGTACGTTTGCCGTGCGGTCATTCACGGAGAAACCATGTATTCAGGTGTATGCTGGTCAAGGCTTCGCTATCTGAATCAGACACCCGATTCCGGTTTTGTTACAATCCTGGACAAACATGATCAGGTTGTATCAAATCCAGGGGGGACTCCACCAGTCTACGAAAATGGCCAGTTGCAACTCATGCTACAGGAGAAGGCGATATTCAATCATTGTCATGATGTGTGTGTAGACAATGATGAAAATCTGTATGTCTGCCAGTGGAATGCAGGGAAAACCTATCCTATTAAACTGGAACGGGTTTAGCAGCCCTTATTGAATACTACTTTTCGATTGCGCGAGCTGTTTGCTTCAAAGTAGCTCACGGTCTGAGTACTGGTATCAACAAAAAATCGGATTACAGGCATTAACCACGAATCGCTGGTAAAGACATTTTCAAGGGCATTCGTCAATTCAAATTCTTTGCCGCGTGGCCCGGTCGCAATCAGTTTTCCATCCTCAGTACGCATCCAGTAGGATACGCCAAGCTCCGCGCTGTTGTAGCACCCTTCAAATGGCGTAAGGTCAATCTCTTTCGGTAATGGTAGCCTCTCGGCTTCAAGGTCCGTTGTAGAGGCATGCGTGATCTGCCCCAGTGAATCACGAGCGAAGGTGATGGTTAAACTGAGTGCCGGAATATATAAAGAGTCTGCCCCAATTGACTGGGCAGGCACGCTTGGAGTGGGAGGTAAATGGGCGAACAGTGATGATCCACTTGTGGTAAGCCGTAAAACGTGCGCCTCACTCAAATCATAGATTCCTTCATAATCACCAGATTTGTCCCCAAGGCTCAGGGGAGTTGGAGGGATTTCAGGGGGGCCCATGAATCCTCCCAGATAGTGTTCAGCAACAAGCTGTGCCATCGCAGTAGCATTCAGAGATGCATGGTTGCCAAGTACAATGACGGCAAACTCGTGATCGGGGATCCGAAGAATTGTCGTTCGAAAACCAGCCCAACCACCCGAATGGGAGAGTGTATTCAATCCTCTGTACGTCCCTCGAACCAGTCCAAAACCATATGGAAGGGTCGTACTATCACTGAGTTGCCCCTGTAAATTCATCATAGAATGCACAGCAGGCGTTCCTAGGCTCTGGTCCTCAAAGTTCTGCACCCAATTGAGCAGGTCCTCAGTGGTTGTATGCAGGGAGCTGGACCCGGTCGCCATAAGACCATTACCGATGCGCTGAAATTCCCCGGACTGTAGACTGTAGCTTGTTACGCGTCCTGACACAACTTCTTCGTGATCATCCTGAAAAAACGTACGGGTCATTCCAAGTGGCTCGAATATCCGGTCTTTCATGAAAGTCCGGAAGGATTGTCCGCTGATACGCTCAATCACAAGGGCAAGAAGGGTATAGCCCGTATTCGAGTAGCTGTATCGAGTCCCTGGAACGAAATTCAATGTTTGTTGATGCTTCACAAAAAAGAGAATCTCCTCCATGGAGATCACGTCCTCCAATTCACGTCCAGAAAGTCCGAGCATTCCCGGCCAGTCCCTGAGTCCACTGGTATGGTAGAGCAGGTTTTCGATTGTAATTGTATGTCCGAAATCCGGTAACTCCGGCAGGTAGGTCCGTAGATCTTCATCCAGTGTGATCTTTCCTTCGTCAACCAGCATTGCGATTGCAAATGCGCAGAATTGCTTGGACACTGAGGCAATGTCGAAGACACTGGCGGATGAAATTGGGATCGCGTGTTCCAGGTTGGCCGTCCCATATCCTTCGTGATGGATGACTGCCCCCCGGTACAGTACGGCTACCGCTGCTCCAGGACTTTTGTCTGTGTCCCAAGGGCGGAAGAGTTTATCCACCTGTGCATAGACCGGAGTATTCACTACTACGATCAGCCATATGAGGAGTCGGTAGGTCATTGGTCCATTTTCTCAAACCAGACATCCTGAGAGCGTCCAGAACTGATATGAACCCCGGTTAAACGATCATTTTCCCGTTTGAATTCGAAAGAACTCAGGTACCATGTGTCACTGGAAAAGGAGTCCCTTCCTGTCCGAGACAGCGTGGCTAGCTCGCCTCGCTGGGAGCGTGCACGCAGTGTATCAGACTCAAGGGAAATGTAGATCGTGCTACCGAGTTCACGGCTATGATATGCACCCTCGTACGCGTTCAGGCTTTTTTCCTCAATGAAGAAAGTGGCAATCTTAAGCGCCATATTTGATGGGTTGAATTCCTCTAGGTTGCCAAGCACAACAATGCCAAGGTCATGATTGGGGAACCGTCCTGCCCAGGCACGGAATCCCCGGTGAGAGCCACTATGGCCAATAGATTGTGTCCCTCTAAATCGTCCGTAGCTGAGACCAAATGCATACGTAAGTGTATCTCCATCGGAGAGGATCCCGCGTGAATGTGCCAGATCTCGCGTCTGGGTTCCACCGACATCGCCTCGCTTCAATGCGGTGAGCCACCGACCCAGGTCCAGTGCCGTCGTATAGAGTCCACTGGCTCCAACACTGGAGTAATTCACACGTTGAGCTTTATATCCACCGAGTGCAGTGATATAGCCGGAGGCAACATTTTCGATCACCTGCCCCCGTTTTGAGCGGAACTGTGAATTCGTCATTCCAAGTGGCAGGAAAAAGTTGTCATGCATCCATTCGCTGAATGATTGTCCGCTCACGCGTTCAATAATTTCTGCCATCAGTGTATAGCCGGAGTTGCTATACATATATTGTTCTCCGGGATCAAAATTCAGATCATTTTGGCGATAAATAAGGCGCAAAATGTCGTCCTTGGTGATCACATCATCCATCCGGTACCCAGCCAGCGCCAGAAGGCTGAATTCGTCACGCAGTCCACTGGTGTGATGAACTAAATGCCGCACGGTAATTGGAGAGGTGAAGGATGCCAGTTCTGGTACATAGTCTGTGACCGGGTCATCAAGTGAAATTTTGGCTTGGGTCGCGAGGAGCGCAATTCCGTAGGCGGTGAATTGCTTTGATACACTTGCAACCATGAAGACAGTATGGGGAGTGACCAGGATATTGTGTTCCAGGTCGGCTACACCGTATCCCTTGGCAAAGTGGATGCTGTCACCGCGCACGATTACAACCGCTGCACCAGGAGTATCCGGTTGATCCACGGCAGAGAAAAGGGAATCGACATGGGCCTCCAGCGACTGACCAAATGCGGGCCAGGCGAAAGCAAACAGACATGAAATGAGAATCTTGCGTAGCATGGGGTATGCAAAGGCACAATTTAATCAGTATCAAGGAAGCTTCAAAATATAACACGGGGTCAATCACCGGGTGAGGATAATCTTGCAGCGTAACAGCGACTTTCCGGTTCAAGTTCGGCTTTTGTATAAACGCAAAAAATGTATCTTTTGAGCAGACTAGCCTGCCCTCATCATGACCTGTCCGCAGAGTATTGCCTCGTTGCTGCACGAGTTATTGGAGCTACAGTTGAACAAGTGGCTTACATCAGGCAGAAGTTTGCTGGCAGGGAGTCCATGGATAGAACACCGATGGCGCCGAAATGCATCAACTGAAACGAATTCCCCCAACCACTGACGGTAAGGTACTGGATCAGTACTTCACCAAGCCTGAGGTGGCGCAGCGTTGTCTGGCCAAATTGGGTGATCTGTCCAGATACGACCTGATCATTGAGCCCTCTGCCGGCAATGGCGTTTTCCTGGAGGCTCTTCAGCATTCGAACAAGATCGGGATTGACATTGCACCACAACACAAGGATGTGTTGAAGGCTGACTGGCTTGAGTATAGGATTGACCAAACAGCCAAATGTGTACTGGTAGTGGGGAATCCGCCATACGGACAGTACCATAAGTTGTCATCCGCCTTCATAAAGCAGGCCACACAGTTTTCCAACGTCCATACCGTTGCCTTCATACTGCCAAATGTATACCGAAAGCACACACGTCAACGGATAATTCCTGAAAACTGGCGCATTGCTTCTATGACGAAACTCGGGCAAGATTGCTTCACGTTGGAGGGTCAAGACTATCATGTTCCAACCAGCTTCTTCGTACTGGATAGATCTCCGGGGAAGGACCTTAGGGTAAGGCTACCGGAGAAAATAACGGGCACACAAGATTTTGATTTTGCCACAAAAAAAGAATTTGATGTGTTCGTCTTCGGGGCATCGCCGAAGCGGGTAACCACCGATCCGAAGCCGAACAATCGCGGTCACTTCCTCAAGGCAAAGATACCTGTTCCCATGTTAATTGAGCGGATCAAATGCGTCGATTGGCAGGGAAATTCATGTGCTAATGGTGGAGTCTACTGGCTAACAAAATTCGAATTTGCCGAGCAGTATCAAGCCTGCCATGAATCACCGTGAAATTCTAATCGTGCCGGGATTATATTGCAATATCTGCAACCGGCAGATGAGTTGGTGACAGATCGGAAATCTGAAAAATGTTTTCGATCTTCAATCGGAATCCCCGACCCCTTACGGTTACATGAGCAAGTGTTATTATTTAGGGACCACCATAACTGAGTAAGTATCATGAAGCTTCAAAATTCGGCCCTTTGGGCTTTTATCTATCTGGGTCTAATTGGAATGACCCTTCACACTTCCGTGGCAGCGCAAGAGCCGCTTAGGATTATTGCCTTTGGAGGGCATCCAGATGACTGCGAGGTACGTGCTGCTGGGGTCGCCTCTATGTGGGCAGCGATGGGGCATAAGGTCAAATTTGTCTCCGTTACCAATGGAGATATCGGCCATTATGCAATGGCGGGTGGTCCGCTAGCTCTTACACGAAAGGCCGAAATCGAAGACTGCCAGGAAATACTTGGGATCGAAGAATCCATTATGCTTGACAACCATGACGGGGAGCTCATGCCCACGCTGGAGAACCGTAAGACCATTGCTCGATTGATTCGGGACTGGCAGGCGGATATTGTTTTGGGTCCGCGTTCAAATGACTATCATCCAGATCATCGGTATACAGCGATCCTAGTTCAGGATGCCGCATTCATGGTGACCGTTCCCTTTTTCACACCGACGGTTCCACGCGTGGAAAAAAACCCGGTATTCCTGTACTACCATGATCGTTTCCAGCGACCTTATCCTTTTGAGCCGGATATCGCGGTGGACATTGGTCCAGTCGGAGACCAGAAGTATGGTTGTATGGCCGCGCTAAGAAGTCAGTTTTCCGACTGGAATGCATGGCTTGCAGGATATCATGATGAGGTTCCTGAAGACGAAGAGGCTCGTAAGGCTTGGATTCGCGAGCGCTTCCAAGCTCGGGATGCACATGTAGCGGATACTTACAGAGATTTACTCATACAGTATTATGGGGAAGAGCGTGGGAATGCGATCGAATTTGCAGAAGCGTTCGAGATCTCGGAATACGGGAGTCAGCCAACACCGGAGCAGCTCAGAGCACTGTTTCCCTTTTTTGATGAGTAAAAGCAGTCAACAACGCTTATTGAAGGAGTCGTCAGAACGAGTGCTTAAGGCTGGTGTGCGAAGCTGATTTTCACGCGCTCAGAGATTCAATGGTAGGTTCCATGTCCAGGTTAGAATACCAAAACTAGATTGATAATGCAGTTACAAGGAAAGACATTCATCGTCACAGGGTCCGCGGGTGGTATCGGACGATCCATTGCCCGGGCCTGTATTCAAGATGGAGCACAGATACTCCTAGTGGATCGGAATGAAGCCGGGTTGCATGAGACACAGAGCATGTTGGGGCAGCGCAGCAAGGTACATGTCGACGATTTGCTGGATCCAGAATCTGCGTCTCGTATTGTTAAATCTGCGATCGATCATTATGGAGATTTACATGGAATCGTAAATAATGCTGCACTCCTGACGAGGTCAACGATTGAATCGACAACGCCTGAGCTTTTTGATCGGGTAGTGAATGTCAATGCAAAGGCTCCACTCTTGCTCATTAAGGCAGGGTTGAAGTATTTGGCCAAAAGCAAGGGGAGTGTTGTGAATATCGGATCCATCAATGCACACTGCGGAGAGCAGCCACTACTCGCCTACAGCATGTCTAAGGGTGCATTGATGACGATGACGCGCAATCTTGGAGATAGTCTCCATGTACAATATGGTGTTCGGGTGAACCAAGTTAATCCGGGATGGGTATTGACCGAGCACGAATACCAGATCAAGATGGATGATGGATTACCCGAGGATTGGCCGAGTCGTTTACCACATGATATAGCTCCATCTGGAGGGCTCGTTTCACCCGAGACGATTGCCGCAGCCGTTGTTTTTTGGCTCAGTGATCAGTCCCGCCCCGTCAGTGGCTCAGTGATCGACATGGAACAGTATCCAGTCATCGGACGATACCCGGTCAAGGAGGTAACATAAAGCGGGTGAATCCCCTCATATTTTTATGTGATCTTTGCCACTTCAGGGTAGCGTTACGGGGATTTCAAGATTGAGAAATTCTAGCTCTTGGTGATAAAGCATGGAAATCGGATCGGATTCACTGACACTCGCACTCGTCAGTGAAGTCTTCAGCACGGAAGATGAGCTAGTGTCAAGCCTCAAAGCAGCGCGCAGTCAGGGGGCGGACTTGGCCGTCTTGCCCGAATTACCCTTGAATGAGTGGTCTCCGGCCACAAAAAAAGCAAGATTAGAGGATGCCGAAAGTTCAGGTGGCTGGCGGGAAATCATTCAATGCAATGCTGCCCGAAGGGCAGAAATTGCTGTGTTAGGAGGATTGATCCGGGTTACACGTGATGG
Source organism: Rhodothermaceae bacterium (assembly GCA_009838195.1). Lineage (NCBI taxonomy): Bacteria > Pseudomonadati > Rhodothermota > Rhodothermia > Rhodothermales > Rhodothermaceae > Rhodothermaceae bacterium. Next base: position 41,483 of record VXSC01000002.1, read on the forward strand.
TCGTCGCATTAACCTTGCATTGCTGATCAGCGCCCAAGGAGCAATCATAGATTCATCAGCGAAACATGTTTTGCCTGATGAAGAAGGATTCTGGGAATGTGACCACTACGAGCCTGTCGCAGATCCCCCACAGGTCATTGAGTTCATGGGTGCGAAGGTTGGGATCCAGATTTGTTCAGACGCCAATCGACCCACCGCAGCTCAACTTCTCGCCGCGCAAGGTGCACATGTGATTCTGGCTCCGCGAGCAACCAGTATATCTTCGTGGAAGCGATGGCGCCTCGCGTACAGGGCCATGGCACTGACCGCCTCTGCCTGGGTGGTGTCCGTATGCCGTCCCCGACCGGAATTCGGTGTAGAAATGGGAGGCCCCTCTCTAGTGGTTGATCCAATGGGAGAGGTTGTATTGGAAACGACGGAGCGTATTGCAACTGTAGTGCTGGATCGGCGTGCAGTCGAAGACGCCCGCCAATCGTATCCCGGCTATCTTGCATGGCCAGCTAAAACGTATATGACCGGCTGGGAAAACATTCTCAGAAGTCAGCAAAAATGACCAATCTGCTTCGCCTACCGGACGGCCAGCTGTCACGATGAAAGTTTCTTTACACTACAATCCGAGCTGCTCGGACTGTGTGCGACAGGCGAAACGCACCGCACGGCTCGACTGGTTGCGGGCGGTGAGCCTGAGAACGGATCGTTCACCTTTAGGGGAGGTTCCGGTAGGCGAAATCGTAGTTGTCGACGAGCAGAGACGCCAAGTGTACACCGGTATCTACGCCACACGCATGGTGTGCCTTAGGATCCCACTATTGTTTCTCTACGGGCTCCTTCTCTACATTCCAGGTATCCGAGACCGGATCGGTGAAGCGAAGCTTGGGTGCAATGGTGACGCGTGTGAATTCTGACATCGCACCTCGCCATTGTTGCTGAGCTGTATGTCGTCATCTAGTTTGTCCTTGGGGCACGCGTCGTGATCCGAAGTGGGCACACGGCGTAGAAATCGAAGGTCCCTCGCTGGAGGTTGATCCACTGGAGTAGGTTGTTTTCGAAATGACAGAGCATATTGCAACCGTGGTGCTGTATCCCGGTTATCTTGCAGAGCTGGCCAAACGTATGTAACTGGCTGGAAGAAAATTCTCGGTAACCAACAAGAACGATCAATCACATGAAAATCAGATTCTTACTGTTCGCTTTCACTTTGATGTTTTTCCCAGGCATCCTAGTAGCACAGAAAGCGAAAATCACCCAGGAACTGGATGCCAGAGCCGATGAATACTTCGATGTGGCTCATCAAATATGGGGGTGGGCAGAATTGGGATATCAGGAGGAGAAAAGTAGTGCCTTGTTGCAGCAGGTACTCGCGAATGAGGGGTTTTCTGTTGAATCAGGTATTGTGGGGATTCCCACAGCTTTTGTGGCAGAGTATGGCAGTGGTACTCCGGTCATTGCTATTCTGGCCGAGTTTGATGCCTTGCCGGGATTATCACAAAAGGCAACGCCGGTTCGAGAGCCATTGGTAAGTGATGGATCAGGACACGCGTGTGGGCATCATTTATTCGGTGCTGCATCTGTCGGTGCTGCGGTAGCAGTCAAGGATTGGTTGGCAGCCAGCGGGCAGAGCGGTACGATTCGGCTTTATGGTACCCCCGCCGAAGAAGGTGGGGCAGGGAAAGTATATCTGGTTAGAGAAGGACTTTTCAACGATGTAGATGCAGTGCTTCACTGGCATCCAAGTGATCGGAATGATGCCAGTCCAGCAACGACACTGGCGAATCGTTCAGCAAAATTTAGATTCTATGGACGCTCTACACACGCGGCGGGAGCCCCTGAGCGGGGTAGAAGTGCACTTGATGGTGTGGAGGCCATGAATATGATGACCAACCTGCTCCGGGAACATGTACCTCAAGAAACACGCATCCACTATGTCATTACACGCGGAGGACTTGCCCCTAATGTTGTCCCAGACTATGCAGAGGTCTATTACTACGTCCGCCATCCCTTCGCTCAAACTCTCGAAGAGATCTTTCCACGAGTGGTTCAAGCAGCAGAGGGCGCGGCCCTGGGAACAGGTACAACCATGGATTATGAGATTATCCATGGTTTGCACAGTGTGTTACCTAACGACGTATTATCTCATGCAATTCTAGCCAATATGAAGTCTGTTGGAGGGGTGACGTATGATGCAGAGGAGCAGCAGTTTGCCGAAGAAATCCGGAAAACTTTAGATGCCACCTCAATTCCTTTAGGCTCAGAGGCTACAATCCAACCGTTTGCACCGAGGACGACCAAGGGGTCTACAGATGTTGGAGACGTAAGCTATATGGCACCAACGGCAGGTTTCAATACAGCCACTTGGGTTCCTGGAACTGCCGCTCATAGCTGGCAAGCTGTTGCTGCAGGGGGGATGAGTATTGGGAAGAAGGGGCTTGTACTGGCCTCAAAGGTTTTAGCGATGACTGCGATAGATCTCGTATTGGATGAGGAATTGTTGCTTGCGGCAAGGGAAGAGTTTTATCAAAGAAGAGGTTCAGACTTTGAATATCGACCTCTACTTGGGGATAGGGCCCCACCGTTGGATTATCGAAAATAGCTTTCAACGAGGGCGTGATCCCAGCACGATCACGATGGGGCCTCAGCACTAGGTGATGAGCGCTTCTGTAACTTACCACCTCCACCGCCTAGAATCCACCTGCACGCCGGCAGGATCGGCACAAACGGCAACTCGATACATCCGGGGTATCTTCACGGAATTGGAGAGACGTGGCGGGACCATTGAAATCATCTCATCGTCCACGGCCCAAATAATCCTAAAAGTTTTAGGAAACTTGGGGAAGGCAAGAGCTGCAAGGTTAAACATCAATTTGGGGCCATAGCAAATGGCCAGCTCTGACGTGGAAACCTACCGACAGAGGAGCGAATTCGGAGATGGTTTTGCTCGGGAACCTTGGACGGTACAAGGGCCCAATGTCATTTCTTGCATCCCAATAGATTTTGAGTAGTGAGGAGTAGACATGCAACATACATAACCATAACAAAACAAAATCTGATGCAAAAGCTACGGGTGTTCTTTATCGGAATCGTGTCAATTATGATAGGATTCCAGTCAGTAACCGCCCAGGATTTGGGCCGCATTGAGGGTACCGTTTACGTGACCGATGGCACGACAGTCGTCACCGATGCCACGATCACATTAGTTGGGTTGAATTACTCTCAGCGGGTCAATGAATCTGGGCAGTTCGCATTTGAAGAAGTCCCAGCGGGATCGGTTCTTTTGCGTGTTGAAAGCCCGATCTGGGGTCGAAATTCAAAAACCGTTACAGTTGTTGCTGGAGAAACTTCCGAAGTGGACATTGAGGTTCTATTGCATGTGCGTCTTGAGGAGATGGTTGTTTCTGCAGGGCCCATAGCTCTTCCTCGCTCACAGTTGGTAAATCCGGTAAATGTCTTAACAAGAGACGATCTCCTTGAAGCAGGTGGAATCAGTTTGGGAGAATCTTTGAAAAGTCAGGCGGGGATGGCATCAACGTATTTCGGCCCCGGAGCTAGTCGCCCGATAATTGGTGGAGTTGCGGCGAGCAGGGTAAAAATTCTTCGGCATGGTTTAGATGTCGGTGATGTAAGTGATCAAAGCGAAGATCATGCCGTAGGTGTAGATGCGTTTGATGCCGAGCGAATTGAAATTATTCGTGGTCCGGCAGCACTCCTGTACGGAAGTAATATCACCGGCGGGGTAGTGAATGTTCTTGATGGACATATTCCCAATGAGATGCCGGTGAACCGGATTGAGGGGATGGTTATGGGAAGAGGTGGACTGGGGGCTAGTGAGCGGGGAGGCGGTGGTAGCCTGACAGGTGCATTGGGGAATTTTGTATGGCGCGCACGTGGCCTAGTACGCGAGACGGGAGATGTCTCCACACCGCTGTTTAATCCAGAAGGCGTTCATGAAGGACACGATGAACACGAAGAACATGACGAACACGATGAGCATGGTGAACACGAAGAACATGATGAACACGATGAGCACGAAGAGGGTGAACCCCAATTGGTAGACCATATTGAAAATTCGGGAACATCTCTATCAAGGGGCTCTTTAGGGGTGTCCTGGCTTGGTAACCGCGGGTATATCGGGGCAGCCGTCAGTTTTCATAACACAGATTACGGTGTCCCGGGTGGTCACATGCACGGACATGGAGAACATGAAGACGACGGGCATGAAGACCATGACGACCATGAGGATCACGAAGAAGATGAACATGGTCATGGGGGCGAGGAAGAAGTATCAATAGCCTTGGATCTAAACTCCGTCACTTATGATATTGAAGGCGGGTATTTTTTTGAAGATGCAGCCATCAAGCAAATTCGTTTCAGGTTTGGCGTGACCGACTACACGCACTCGGAACTAGAACAAGCTGAGTCAGGTCCAGATATGGTCGGTATTGTCTACGAGAATAATCAATGGGAAGGACGCCTTGAGGTAGACCATTCCCTCCATCGCAAAACGCAAGGGGTGGCCGGAATACAGGTAAAGAGACGTGATCTAGCCCTGAACGCCGTCGGAGATCATTCCATCCTCCCCACGACGTTGACCACTGATGTGGGCATTTTTGCAATGGAGCGCATCGATTTAGGGGCACTAAGACTCGAGATGAGTGGACGCATGCAATGGCTGTCTCATGACGCGGTGGATAGGACAGATAGATCCTTCTCATCTCTGAGTTTGGGAGCAGGATTGAATTATGAAGTGAGTGAACAATGGACTCTCTCGCTCAGTCTGGCACGGGCAGCTAAAAATCCTAGTACCGCTGAACTTTATTTCAATGGGGTGCACGCAGCAATTCGTTCCGTCGAAAGAGGCAATGAAAATCTTGAAGTTGAGGTTACAAACAATGCTACGGTTTCGAGTTATGTCCGTACAGGTCAGTTTAATCTGACTATGACTGGATACATAAACCAATCAGATAACTTCATCTATTTTGCGCCGACAGGATTGATTGAGAGTGATCTCCCCGTCCTTCAGACCTCTCAGTCTGAAGCCAGGATCACCGGAATGGAAATAGCAGCAGATGTAGATTTATTTCGCAGGGAAGACTCGAATCTTATTTTGGGGTTGACTGGAGATTATGTCAATGGTCGGCTGACGCTTGAAGGAGGTAATCTGCCTCGCATACCACCGTTACGGTTGGGAGCCTCGTTGCAATATTCTCTAAATAATTTTTCTACCGGTCTATCTGTGGAACGCATTGCGAAGCAAGACCGGGTGTTTGCGATTACCGAAGATGAAACGGACGGCTATACAATGGTAGATGCAAAAATGGGATACCGTTTGGTAATCGGTTCCACGGTTCAAAGCATTTCTCTGCAGGGACTGAACCTAACAAATAAATTAGCCAGGGCACATACATCACTCCTGAAAGAAATCGTACCCTTGCCGGGTCGCGACATCCGTCTGACCTATATGCTTCATTTTTAATCCGAGGTAATCCAATTCGCAATCATAGGATCTTGCTTGCAAGGTTGTTTGATTGATGTATGGAATAGTCAGGCCAGCTGGCGAGACTCGGCCAGCTGGCCTGAACGCTTCACCAACGCGTTGAGATACTATAGTTCAGGAATTTCTCAACGATGGATCCAGAAAGAGAGGAAATAGCCCAAGTTCTCAGAGGTCGCAAAAACGCCAAGAGATTTGCGATTTGCTCCTATCCCCATTCGTGTGGAGGAAATTGAAGTAGGCGAACTGAAATCAGCATTTTCATGTAAGATGTCACTACAGATATGGTGACATGGTGTACCCGAAGACTCAGTTATAGCTGGAGGGTTGAGCAGGGGTCATGGATACGGGGGCTCACCAAGTGAGATGGGTCTCCTTAGCATTTTTATGAGGATGCATTGTTTTTCGCTTTCTTCAAGGAAGAAAATCTATGCTGAAGACAGCCAAGTAGGCAATTGGCCCGTGTGGACATTCACGATTCTGTGCTTGTTAAAGTTTTTACCGGTTGCTATAGCTCAGGAAGAGCCCCAGTATGAGACTGGCGTAGTGGTCGTGCAGTTCGATTCCACCGCACAGATTGTATCAAAGGCCAGTCGGACAGGATTAGCTGGTTTTGATCGTTTAGCTTCTATGTATGAGGTTTACACGATTGAGCGCGCGTACCCGTTTTTGGATAATGTTCTGCCAACGCCGGAGACACGCAGGAATTTACTTGCACTTCGCCGCACGTATTACGTGCGTTATCATGCAGGAGAGGATCCAGTTATCGTCGCGCGAGAGTTCTCGGCAGTCTCAGGGGTAGTGTATGCGGAGCCGGTTGTAGTGAACCGGATCTATGCGCTGGACTCCATGGAGTTCTCTGATCCCAATGATCCAGAATTTGGACGACAGTCGGAGCTTCTCCTACTTCGTCTGCCGGAGGCCTGGGATGAAGTGAAGAGTGAATCGGGGACGCCTAAGGTCATCATTGCCATTGTAGACGGTGGAGGAGAATGGCGACACCAGGATTTACGCGCGAATGTATGGACGAATAACGACGAGATTCCGGGTAACGGGATTGATGATGATGAAAACGGATTCATTGACGATGTCCATGGGGTTAACTTTTCGAATGGAGACCAATCAAATAATGACCCAACAAGACAACCGGGCTTATTTGGTAATTCGTGGCACGGGACCGCGGCTGCAGGGGCAGCTAGTGCCGTTAGTGACAATACTATCGGGGTCGCTGGTGCGTCATGGAATGCTTCGTTAATGCATGTCAACGCATCTGATTCATTGGGATTGGGGATTCGCCATGGGTATGACGGGATTCTCTATGCGGCTATGAACGGAGCAGATATTATCAATACTAGCTGGATTGGGCGTGTGGATGCAGACATGGATGCTCAATTCATAGATCAGACCTTGCAATTGGCTACGGATCTGGGGTCGCTTATCGTTAGTTCAGCCGGAAACTCAGACCTAGATGTTGATCTGTTCAGGTTATACCCTGCCCGTCATCCCAGGGTACTTTCGGTGGGTGCAACAGGAAAAGAAACCACGAGGCGTGCATCATTTTCGAATTACGGTAAGTTGGTGGATGTGTTTGCTCCCGGAGTATCAATTGTCACGACAGGCGTCAACGACAGCTACATTACAACCAGCGGAACATCGTTGGCATCTCCTTTAGTTGCCGGAGTAGCTGCATTGGTCAAAACGAAGTTTCCAGATATGACACCAGATGCAGTACGTGAGAAGATTCGGGTTTCTGCTGAGAATATTGATTTAGTGAATCCCGAATTCGCGGGGCAGCTTGGCCGTGGTTTTGTGAATGCATTCGCGGCGATTCAGGAGACCAGCAAGTCGGGCGTACGCCTGAAACGATGGTCATGGCGAGATAATGACGGGGATCATGTCATTGTCTCGGGAGATGAGGTTACGATTACCGCGGTATTTACCAATCATCTGGCGGATGCAAGGCAGTTCACCGTGGAATTGGAAAGTACTGAGCCATACCCATTTCTTCAATTACATCAAGCAGAGGCTGATATTGGCTTTTTAGGGGGTGGCGATTCAACGGAGGTGACATTTCAGTTTCGTGTGGACGCAGATGCATATCTGAATCGGCGAGTTCGTTTCTATGTGCGCGTTCGGGCAGAGGATACGGACGATATATCGGATATGCTCTCATTTCGGGTGAACCGTTCTCTTGATGCCATTCATCAGAGCCTAAGTGCATTATACACTGCGACGGGTGGGGATCAGTGGCACAATAGTGAAAACTGGGATCTTACGAATACTCCGAGTGAGCAAGAACTGGCTCAGTGGCATGGGATATTGATGCTTGAAGGTTGGATGTACAGCCTGCGCTTGTCTCTGAACAATCTTACGGGGATACTGCCACCCGAGTTGGTGGGTCTCTCTGAGTTACAAGTACTTGATTTAGCTGACAATTTTCTCTCTGGGCCAATTCCAGATGGATTGAACCGTTTTTCCGAGCTGCGCAGCCTGATTTTGGCATACAATTCTATCTCTGGCACGATTCCATCTGAATTCGGTGAGCTCACGAAGTTGGAATGGCTGAACCTGTACGAGAATTCTTTTTCGGGTCCGATACCTTCCTCACTAGGAAATTTGGTGAACCTGGAAAGTCTGGATCTAGATAAAAACGAGTTCACGGGTTCGATTCCGTCCGAGTTGGGAAATCTCTATAAGTTGGAGTGGATTGGTCTGGGGGAAAATACACTAACTGGCTCCATTCCTCCAGAACTCGGGAGTCTCTCTAGGTTGATATGGCTAGACTTAGGAGAGAATTTATTAACGGGTTCCATTCCTCCGGAACTGGGCAATCTTTCTGATCTCCAGGTCTTGGATCTAAGCCACAACTCACTCTCAGGGATGATTCCATCCGAACTTGGAAATCTTTCCCAACTGGACTCACTGAAGCTGTCACACAACACACTGGTAGGCAGACTCCCAAGGAGTTTTTTGCAACTGGACAGCCTAAAAGCTGTTTGGTTTGACGGGCAAAATCTGTGTGCGCCGCAGGATGATGAATTCCAGGCATGGCTGAAGAGTATTTCGGACGTCAAGGGGGCCGTGTGCTCGGTGTTGGAGTTTGCGGAAAGTATCGATGATCAGCGCTATGCCCGGTCAAAACCCATCGCACCTCTGGTCTTGCCAGAAGCCACCAATGGGGTCGCTCCAATCAAGTATACATTGACCCCATCTTTACCTGCAGGATTGGAATTTGACATGTCAACCCGCACGCTCAGTGGAACCCCAACAATAATTACCTCCTCTCCCATAGAGTATACTTACAAAGCTACGGATGCAGGGGGATCCACGGACAGCCTGCTGTTTCAGATTAGTGTCTACTCTCCGGTCTCTGTTGAAGGAGAGTCTTTACCGGAAGTCTTCAAGGCTCTGGGTAACTTCCCAAATCCCTTTCGATCGGCAACTCAGTTGGCCTTTGATCTCCCCCAGGATGCGCGTGTACAGGTAGAGGTAATAGATGTGATTGGAAGGCGTTTGTTCACGGTTCCTGAGAATCGTATCGCTGCCGGATGGTCAAAGACCATAGAGCTAAATGGTGGATCGCTGCCTGCAGGACTTTACTTGTACCGTTTGGTTGCAGACTTACCCTTGGGAAGAACCGTGCAAGTCGGTCGCTTTGTACGAATTCGATAAAAGTGGTTTTCCTGGCATTATGGAGGAATGGATCTGTCTCTTGTGGAAACTGCGCACCAGATCACCGGGCGCATCAGTGCAATCGCTGCCAGACAGGGGCTAACCCACCTTGTGGAATAATTTATCGACTACGTGGGTTGGCTGACCGATAAATTTCTGGAAATAAACCCTCTCTACCTTCCGATTGCAATCGTGCGCTATGATGTGTTTGTAGTCTAAATTGGAAGCAGAGAAGATGCTCTGCATTCGTCCAGGATATCGGCCTTTATTTCCTCTTGGAGCGTCGATGAAAATCACGTCCCAAAAGGTGTCAAGAACGGTTTCAGGCAGGACTAACTGGAGTTTATCTGGCTGATCAATAATCCTTCTCCACTGCCTCCGCTTGGTCGTGTATTCTATTTCTTCTACCGAAATGCCCGGGTTTTCTGATTTCACCTTTTGAACCCAGTGAGCACTGTCCTCTAGGAATAAAGTTTGACCTCCAGAATTAATATCCATCCAGTACGGAGAGTCATTGCCAAGACCAAATACCAGAACATTGCCCGGAGAAAGCGAATCAATCAGCTCTCCGATATACTGGTATTCCCTGAGAGAGCAATTCCCAGGATTGGAATTAACTAATTTTCGAAAATCAACATCTATACCTCTGCTCATTCCCCCTGCTGTCTATAAAAACGGTAATTGAAGACTATAATTTTGGTCAAACTTACTGGCTATGTCTATCCCTGCAGATAAGGAGATTTTAATCGGTCATAATGATCGTCAGTAACAAAAACCTGGACTGAATTTTTCATTTTTACCTGCTTGTTTCCAGCAGGGAGCATTTTACGAACTCAGTGAAATTGAGACCTGTTGCCATCTCAAAAGGGCTGCAGGCAGCGTGTCCATTACTCCAATTTTTTTGCAAAGTTACTGATTTGTCCGTAAACACCACTGTAGCCTCGTCTCAAACACATAGAGATCAAGAAATCAGGCTTTCGGCAGGACCATTGCTGACCCTTGAGTGATGTATTAAAAAAAGAGAGGACGTGCGACCAGACTATGGGATAAGGAATAAGGGGAGGGTTTGCATTTCGGGAGTACGTACCCAGTACATCCCAGAGGGGAGTCCAGACACCGAAAGGATAGCACTGTTCTGGCATAAAGCCTCTTGTGTCCGAACGCGTTGTCCCAACTGGTTATAGATCTCAATAATCCCGCATGATGGGGTTGCCAATTGAATATTCACCGCACTCTCGCCAATTCGGGCGGGATTGGGAAACAGACTCAATGCATAGGGGGATTCTGGAACTTCAGATTGTGTAGGAGTACTTGCTCCCAGAGCGCTTGCTCCGGGAAGTACCTCACCCTTAAAATCGAATAATGCGAGGTTTTCCCAGGGAGAGCCGAAGTTGGGGGCAGCAATGTATTCAGGCGCCCAGTAGCAAATGCCCGAAGATACATGTTCCCATAGCCTTCTGATGAAGGCGGCTTGCCCATCTGGAGTAGCAGGATAGCCGGGCAACACATGCTCGGGCAGACCGACACCGTTATGTGTGTTATCGTTCCAGGCAAGCGTCCACGGATATGCGGTTTCGATAAGCATAACAGGTTTGCTGTAACGGCTTTCCAATTCCCGAATAACCTCGGAAAACTGGTCAAGCGGGCCATGCCAGAATGGATAGTATGAGATACCAATCAGGTCGTAATCAAGTTCATAGGGCGCGAGGTTACCGAAGAACCAATGGGCCCCTTCGAGGTCGCCTCCCCGGTCAATGTGCAGCATTACCAGAGCAGAACTGGCATCCCGTACGGCTTTTGCTGCCGAGCTAAGTAACCCGGCCAGTTTAGCCCATTGCTCCAGAACATCAAATGATCCACCAACGCGCCCGGTATTCCATAGCATGCCGGTTGTGATTTCGTTACCGGTCTGGACGATGATCGGTGGCGTGCCTTGTTCGCTCAGGGCCTGGATAGCTCGATAGGTGTGTGCATAGACACTGTCACGCAGTGCGCTCTCCGAAAGCTGGGACCATGCAGATGGTTTTTGCTGTGTGCCTGGATCGGCCCACGTGTCCGAGTAATGCAGATTGAGGATGATTTTCAAATTAAGATCATGCCCTCTGCGTGCAAGTTCCAACACGTCCGGCAGGCCGTCGCGTCGTTCGGTTGGCGTATGGAAGAGTCTCAACCGAATACTGTTCAGGCCGTTCTCCTGTAGAATATGGAGGGCATCTCCCGCAAGATTCTGGGATGTGTACACGGCACCACCCGTCTCTAATTCATCCAGCATAGAGATGTCTGCACAACGAAGCGGCTGGGAGTCTGCGAGTGGTGCTATCGCACAAATACCCAGTAAGCAGGTAAGTATCCTATAATTGAACTGCATTGTCTCGGATTAGCCGCACTCAGCCTCCAAAGTTCGATCCGTAAACACTACCCAATCTCAGCCTCTTTCGAAACTACGCAGTCTCCGTCAGGATCCAACTCTGTCATGCACTCCAAAAAACTTTTGCAAGACAGGCTTTGAGTTTGGGGGGCCGGCATAAGTTCCAAAACCACCAGCTACGAGAGACGCAAGAAAACCCCAGATGAGTGGGTCCAGCCCCAAAGGACGGATGGGACTGATTTCGCCAAGAAAGACAAAGCCAATTACGTACAGAGAAACATAAGCGAGAGTCCCAGATGCCATGGATGTGATTGCTCCCATTTTATTAAAGCGGGGCCAATAGAGGCCCAGTGCTACAGGGGCGAGGAAGGCAACGGCCAGGCCACCTCCAGTGAAAACAATGATATACTGCAAAAATTGCGGTGGATACAGAGCTCCAATGGTTGCCAGCAGGCCAACCAGGACAGTGGTACCATAACTGAGCAATTTCAGCATGCGTTCCGTAGCAGCGGGGTGGATAGATTGCTGGTACACATCGCGGACAATACTGGAACTGATCATCAGGATAAAGCTGTCAACCGTACTCATGGCAGCAGCAAATGGAGCAGCAATAAGAATGCCCGCCATCCATGGAATTCCGGCTCCATCCGAGAGCAGGTAAGCCATCACGGGCATAATTCGGTCCGGTGTATGGTCGAGTCCGGGAGCAAGGATGCGTGCACAGCAAAAGATGATAATCAGGGGGAAATAGATCAGCGAGAAATACACTGCCAGCGATGCAATCGCGCGGCGCAATGTACGCGTACCTGTAAAGGCCATCAGTCGCACCATGTTGCCAGGCTGTCCCGTACCCGCGAGTGCCCAAAAGACGAAGAAGGATACGGCCAGACCAAGAGGCAAAAATCCATTCGGATCTGACGGGCTCGGTCCAGGTGGCTGCATATACGTGCCCGTTTCTCCATCTCCTCTTGCATAGGACGAAAGCGGGTGTACAACGGGGATCACGGTTAATTCAGGTATCCCTTTTTCCAGGATTCGGCTGATTTCCTGCGGTGTAGTGATTTGTGTCACTTTCACCGGTGTGGATTCTTGACTCCCCACAGAAATTACCGTTGCCTCGTTCGTTCGAAACAACCGTCCATCGTCCATAAACCATGTTTCCGAATCAATTCTGATGTCTTTCAGCGGGTCTGAGTCGCCAATTGTAAAGAATGCAGTGCCCAATCGAGGCGGTTGCATGGACGCCATTTCGGATGAGGCATTGCGTAGACCTCCCACCTGCACCAACGCAAAGACCAGCATTAAAAGGACTCCAAGAAGCATGACAAACCCTTGCAGGATATCGGTCCAGACCACGGCTCTAAACCCTCCAAACGTGGTGTAGGCGATCACCAAAATTGCAAATACGAGTAGCCCAAGTACATATTCTGCATTGGTGTTCACTGGAATCAGCTCGGGTATCATATTTTGAAGCTGCAGAGCGGCCTCCTGATAAAACGGAGAGCTACCCAATAGCTGTTGCATAATGAGTGCAGCAAGCGTGAACTGAGGTACGAGATACACGCACAAGAGGATGGCCAAGAGCAAAGTACTCATCAATGCCAGTGTACGGCTCTCAAAGCGTATACGGAGCACATCTGGAACCGTGATTGCTCCGGTTCGCTGTGATACAAGGCTAAGCCGTTTTCCTAAAAACCCCATAGTACAGAGCGGGAAGATCATGTAACTGGCGATCCAGAGCGCCAACGTCCATCCATGGGCGTAAATAAGGGAGGGGAATCCTGCAAAAGAGCCTGCAGAGGCACTGGTGGCTCCGAAGGTTAAGGTGAGTGCAATGACACCCAGGCCGCGGCTTCCTAAAAAATACTCACTAAGAAACGCCCGTCGTCTGAAGGCATAATTGGAGATGACCGCCAGACCTAATACGACCGCAGTATAGCAGATGAATGCAATGAGTGAAGAGTTGACGCTGCCACTCATGGGTCCTCCGCCTTCATGTAGAACAGGGCGAACCAGAGGCTATAGAGCGTGGCAATGACCCAGGGGAGGGCAATCCCAAACACCACCCATTGTGGCATCCCCCACAGCAGACTGATATCCCCGGATCCATAGGCAAAGAATGCACAGTATCCGATGGTCCAGATCATGCAGATGCCCCATGCCACAAGAATGTGGAGAGCTTCCCGTCGTGCACGCCGAAAGGCTGAAGGCATCCCTATGAGCGAATCTCCAAAATGAGCTCAGTTTCTACTGCGCTCCCTAGTGGTAGCTGGGCTACCCCCACGGCGGAGCGAGCACCGATTCCCAAGTCGCCGAATACATCTTTGAGAAGTTGAGATGCCCCGTTAATGACCAGGTGCTGATCCGTGAAGTGAGGATCGGAATTGACATAGCCGGTCAGTCGAAGAACACGAAGGATACGCTCAAGAGAGCCCCCCTCCTGGTGGAACATCCGGAGATTATTGGCCACGCAGAGTGCGGCGGCCTCTTGTGCAGTCGGAAGATCTACGTCGGATGGGACCTTTCCTGCGTATTTCAGGTGTCCCTGAGTTACTGGTACTGCCCCTGAAACGTAGGCAATTGAGCCAATTAAAGTTACCGGCGTGTAGAGTCCTCCAGGACTCGGCACATCGTCAATCGGGTAGCCAAGTGATTCCAGGCGTTCGATGGGGTTAGTCATGGTTTTGAGGTAAAGAACGATGAAAAAAATCAAGCCAATTATCATAGAAGATATTATTTACATCGACGGGGGAATAGCCGCGTGCAGAAAGCAGGCCAGAAACGAGCTGAAGGTTTGAGTATCGATCCAATCCGGTAGGTGTCTGATTTGTGCCAAATCCCCCATCCAGGTCACTGCCAATCGCAATGTGTTTGGTGTCTCCTGCCAGATCACAGATATGGTCAATATGATCTATCGCTGCATTAAGGTTTACAACAGAACGATCCGTCTCTCCCCTTATCCAGTCAGGGTACAGCATCCACGCATCAAATGCGATCCCGATGACGGCATCCCGGTCAATCAGGTCACGGATCTGTTGATCGGAAAGTTGCCGCTGCCCGGGGACGAGGGTACGGCAATTATGATGACTGGCCAATAATGGCCCGTGATAGCATTCCATGGCATCGGACATACTTTCATCACTTAAATGAGTTATGTCCAGGATAATGCCAAGGGATTCAAACTCCCGCAAGAGGTCACGTCCCTTGGGCGTTAATCCTCCATCGGCATCTGTACCAGCAGCATATTGTCCTTTGCCGTAATGAGTTAACCCTGCTGCGCGAACTCCTAGGTCATACCAGCGATGAAGATCTTCTATATCCAGGATGGGGTCACATCCCTCGAAGCTGACAATCAGCCCCAAGGCCTCGGGGTGATCCCAATGGTTTTTTAGATCGCTGGCCGTTCGGATGATCCATGCCTGTTTCGAGCGCTCCAGCCACCTGTAGTATGCAAGCTGCCCGTGAGCATGTGCATGGGCAATGGGAGGATGGGCATAATCCAGATCCCTCCTGAGTACATTCGGTGGGGCGTTGGTGGGTCCGCTTCGTGCCAGTAGAGTAGCTACACAAACACGCAGGCTCGCGGCCGCAAGCTCTTCCAGTGAAATCGCACAGTGTCCACGGAAAGGACCATCCCCATAGCGTGCATCGGAATCACATAAATCGCTCAGAGGAAGTGTGAGATCCCGATTAAAAGAGAGGGCATTCCATGCCAGGTCCAAATGCGCATCAAAAAGAGGAATGGACGATTCAGTCATTTTTTCCTCCATCATGGAACATGAAATCCTGCGCGTCGGATCAGCGCAAGTGGAGGTCGGAATGAGGTGGATTCCGTATAGCCACTCCCAAAGTATCCAAACCCATTGACCACATTGGAAAATGATCCCGGTTCTACCAGAAAATTCTCATCAAAGAAGCCTACGGGCGAGATCCATTGACTGTCCCCTACATGGACTGTGACGTTAATTCCCCGGAGGTCAATGATAGCGGGGGAGACGCTATCATCCCGGTCAAATAATTGATAGATATCCAGGTAATCTTCCCGAAGATCAATGTTTAAGATAAATCCACCCACCTCGGGCGTTGCCAGGCCTGCGTAATTGAAAATCACCGGCCTGAAGATTGGGTTACTCCCGTCCTCATCAAATCCGACCAGAACATACTCAACATCTATGCGGGGAAGCGTGGGAGGGGAGCCCTCAATGAACAGTGGCATGATTGCCTGACCGGGCCTCAGGGTATCCGGTTCCAGAACCGTGAGATTCACCGGGGGCGGGACAGTGGTAATGGCTTCGGTTTCCGCTCCATCGGAGCGTGTGACTTTTAAGTGGTACGTCTCTCCCATAGATGCCTTGAATTCCGACCAGTAGACGTGTCGGTAATCGCCATCCTCAAGTTGAACCACAGAATCGCGCCATGTATACACTTCTCCACTTTGAATCTGTGTGGTTGTCACATTTGCATCGATCGGGTCTGGGCGTACGAGTGCAATATTTTGTTTGATCTCAAAGATTCTCACAGCATGTGTATCGGCTTTCGGGTTGATGATTCCGAAGACAGAGAATGGGTATTCAAGCTGTAGGCGTGTTTCGACGGTTTCCGAACAGGCCGAAAAAAGCAAAAAGGTGATTCCCACGAAGGCCAGATACTTGTACATGGTCAGTCGAGGTCAATTTTGAGGCCGGCAATCGGTACAATAGGTAACTGGTAGTTACGGGCGGCTGTAAAGAGATCCAGAGCAAAGAGATTGCGTCGGTTATAGGCGTTAATCACTCCGACCTGTGCGGTGAGCATGAACGCATCAAAGGTAAATTCACGCTCAATGGACAGATCTAATCGGTGATACGTGGGAAGTAGACCACGGAAAGGGCGGCCATAGATGACGCGCTGATTGTCGGGTGCTGTAAAAAGATCCTTGACGCGGTCAAGTAGAAGGAATCCATCAAATCCATACACATGATTAAAGGGTCGGCCACTACCAAAATTCCATCGTGCACTGAGGTCATAGTTTGCAATCCGAGTGGTTGCAACGACGTTCAGTTGATGCCGCCGGTCATGAGGGGGCCGAAAATCAAGATCTTCAGTGCCGAACCATAATTCAACTGAAGGCTGCTTTGAGGTGTAGCGTACGCTGGAAAGGCCATAGTTGATATATCCGTAGATTTTTTGGCGGCGGATTTCGGCTCGCATCTCGACTCCCATTGCCCGCCCATCAGCTCGCTGTAGGAGGGAGGTGAATCGGGGGAATGCAGTCCATTCGGCAATAAATAGATCTTGCAACTGTTTGTAATAGGTTTCCACCGACAATTCAAGCCATGGGTAGGGGCTGGTTCGGTAACCGGCAAGTGCATGAATTGACCGGGACAGATCTTCGACAGGTGCACTGCGCCAAGAGGTAAAGATATTGGTGGCGTCTCGCCGGTCGCTCAATCCAAAAATTTCCTGATGATACCAGCCGGCCCCCAGACTCACCTCATGCTCTCTGTGTTGCCAGATCGCCCGAAAACGGGCCTCCAGGTTACTGCGCCCAGCCAGTTGTCCCGGGAATAATTCTGCGATTGCAGTCAAGCGGGCTCTGAGCTTGGAGGTGATATAGAAATCCGGCTCAAGATAAATCCCGGTCTTATGGCGCCGACTCATACCAACGTCCAAGTCCTGAAACAGTCCACCCAGGTGTGCCGTGACCTGCGGGGAACGCCAATAGAGTCCCCACTTCCATTGGGTCCTTTCGTAGAAGCTGTTCATATGGACGGCATATTGGAATCCAGAGATTCTGGACCAGCGAACCGGGTCTTTGGTCGGCCCTTGATTGGTCTTCAGGAATGAGTAGGAAAGTTGGATTTCTGCAACGAAAGGGAGTGCTCTAGGGAGAACGACATAGCGCATACCGACTGCTGCATTGTGCCAGCTCACTTCTTCGAGAATTCGATCTTCAGCTTCGAGCCCAATCGTTCCCCGATCATTCGTGTAAATTCCGCTGATCGAAAGTTGGCTGTTGGAACCGACTTGCCCATGCACTTTCAGGAATGCATCCCCGAATGTGTAAGGCATATCCTGAGCAACGTAGTGTTGGGCAATTTGCTTGACAACCGATTGTCGTGCTGAAGCCAGAAAAGAAAGTTTGTTGTAAATCAGCGGCCCTTCGATTTGGGCAGAGCTGACGAAAGGAGCGATGGAAGCGGCACCAGTGTAGTTGCGCTTATCTCCATTGCGAGATTTGATGTCAATTACCGATGAGATGCGTCCAGTGAACGGAGCTCCGTATCCGGCTGTATGGATGTCGGCCCGGTGAATGATGTCAGAGGGGAAGGCTGAGTAGAATCCGAGGATGTGATAAGGTTGATACACTTGCATCCCATCAATCAGTGTCATATTGTGGGAGGGTTCACCTCCTCGAATATAGTACTGACCGCCCCGGTCCCCTAGTGTGACCACTCCAGGAAGTGTAGTCAGGAAACTGGCCAGATCTCCAGACACATCGGGTGTCGGGAGCAAATCCATATCCCTGGGGCTGATCGTTTGGAGTCCAGCGGTTACCTGGGCAGCTCCGGTCTCGACCTCGGCCTCCACAACCATCTCTTCCAGTACTCCTGGTGTGGACTGCAAAGCGACATTGAGGTTGAGTCTTTGTCCTGCCCGGAATACAAGCGTGTCTGACCATGCAATGTAACCGACAAACGAAAACCGAAGTACATACGTGCCAGGTGCAATTCGTGTAAGGTTATAGATACCGTCACTATCGGTCACGCCGCCGCGCAATCCTCCAGTATCACTCTCCAGAACCACACTTACACCTGCAAGAGCCTCCAGATCGTCTGCATCAGTCACAAACCCCCGAATGCTTGCAGTTTGTCCGAAGGTGGCATTGGTCCACATGGACAATAAAATCAATAGTAGCAGGCGTTGACTCTTCACGGTTTGCGAACCAAGGGGCTATGGATGAGAGCAAAGGAAAGATAATGGACATAGAGTTAGCCAGAACGCTTTTGGGTAGAGATAGGGTCATTTAGCCAAAGTGGAAGAACCGTTCCGCAGAGGCTGTTCCCTAACGCGCCCGCTACCCACCGAGAGAAGGACAAGCTTCAGGTGTTAGTTGGCCACAACTTGAATTATCCCACGCATCGTCGTTGCATGGCCTGGGAAGGTGCAGACGAACGAGTATTGCCCAGCCTCATCTGGAACGCGAAATATGATCGTCTCAGATATTCCCGGCTCAAGTAGACCAGTATGTGCAATTACGGCATCCGAGTTGGGGACATATTGCATTTCGTGCCCTCTGAGGCCCAGTTGCATGGCAGCCATTACGACCTCATCAGTCGCGTCACTCTCAACCACCACCAAGTTGTGCAACATATCGTCATCATTATTGAACGTCAGCGCAATCGTACTTCCCGCAGGAACGGTAAATTCGGTCTGGCTGAATTGCAAGTTTGGCAGTGTGCCCACGGAGAGACGCACGTTCGGCTCACTTTCAGATGGCTGGGCGCCACTGAGGTCAGGTTGTGCAGTGTCTGTGGTTTGGTCGGGCTCTATTTGCAGTGATGCTCCCTCGGGGAGCCGATTCATCGTATAGAATGCGGTAGAATGTAGGAGAGGATCCCCATTCCCTGAATGAAGGCCTTCGGCGTTAATCGAGTAGATATATCCCTCACGTAAACCATCCAGAACTAGGCGAATTTCCAAGCGATCTTCTGACACGAGAGCTGCTTTTACCTGATGCGTCGTAATGTTAATCGGAGGACTTCCATAATTTGAATGATACTTGTAGGTAAAGCTCTCGACAGAATAGTTGTCCAAAATGGCCGCCGAGGGTCCATCCGCAGGCTTGGTCAGAGTAATCAAAAATCCATCTGGCATGGCGCGGACACTGTGCATTTCGAATGGAATCTTCCCAGTCCATACGAGTCGTTCGAGCGCATAGGGTTCTTTGCCAGTAGCCCCCCAGCCACGGCTGGTTTGCCCGACCATCATTCCCCCTTCTGGATCCCAGGCCATACGCAATACTCCAGACGCAAATCCTTCCCGAAAGGGGATCGCAGCGCCCTGGTATATTCCCTGGACTTTTTCCAAAAATACTCTTGTGATTTTACTGTGTCCTTGGTCACCCACAAATAACTGTCCGGCAAAGGGGCCAAACTTTCCGTCGGTCGTATCCGGGACAATATCCGATGTAGATATGCCCAGAATCGTGTGTGGAAACCACACCGCTGGTGGCTTGAATGCATCAATTTCTTTGGCAACCTCGAAGAGAGGCTGGCCGGTATCAGGGATCTCGTCAGGCTTCAGGGATAAAGGAGAGTCCTCTTCACTAGTCCAGCGCAGTCCAGCCGGATTTCCCACAAAGTCTCCCATCTCGACATGTGTGATATATCCTGACCCCACCCAGTCGCCCTGATTCTCTGCATAGAACAGGTCCCCGGCCACATTCATCCCCATGCCCGCTGGAGATCGCATCCCCGTTGCAATCGGAGTCATCTCCCCATTCGGGTCAATTGAGAGTGTCCATCCGCGCCATTTGGATTGGCTGGCACCATATCCAATCCATCCCAGGTTGAGCATAACGACCATGGAGCCATCTTTTTGGATGAGCGGGCCATAGGAGTATTCATGATAGTTGCCTTCCAGAGGCCATGAATACACGGTTTCATACTGATCGGCAACTGCGTCGCCATTTGCGTCAACCAGTCTGGTCAATTCGCTTCTCTGCGAAGTGTAAAAGGAACCGTCGTGCCATGCCAGCCCGAGAGGCTCATGTAGACCATATGCAAAGCGTTGGTAGTGGGGGGAGGACGTACCTGCCATAACAGGATTATCAATCAACCACACCTCACCCCGTCGCGTTGCGACACCGAGACGCCCGTCCGGCGTGAAGGACATTCCCCCGACTTCAAGCATAATATCTTGGGGAATGGGGACACGGACCATGCGATAATAGTCTGATTCCTGCGGCACCTGTGCCACACAGGGCAGCGAAATGATCAGTGACAGAACAACTCGAAAAAGGTTTTTCATGAAGACACTACCACTCGATAACATAGTTGACAGATGCAGGCGCGCCAGACTGGTCTTGTTGTAATGGAATCATGAGCACTTGACCATTTTGCGATGGTTGGATTGATGCATCCGAATCTGTTTCAACATACCAGGTAAACCCGTCAATCGCATAACGGCGATCGTTGATTGCATCAATCTGGTCGCTGACTGCGATGCGCACCCAGATTGGTTCGTTTTTGTCACCTATGAGAATCAGCGTACGTGACAGTCCTGATGCATCGTCTTTCGGTTGGATATGATCCTCCAGAACGGCGTTCCCGAGTGAGTAGATGAATACGGGGTGGGGTGTCAGTCGATACCCGGTAAATTTAAGCTTTGTGTCCTCGGTAGTATTAATTGCGGAATGTCCCGAGAATGTCAGAAGGCTTCCAAGGGGAAGGATCGTCTGATCATGTCCTCGATTATGCCACATCGGTGCTGCATCTACAAAAGGGCCACGCCATGCATGCAACAGGGAAGCGGTAGACAGATCCAGACTGTAATGGATACCGTTGGGGTTGCCAATAGCCATTGAATGGGTGTGTTTGATTCCGCGATGGACGATGAATCCACGCAGCGGCATAGGCTCATTGCCGACCGTGATCGGAATCCGTTCAGCGGCAGGCGCTCCCTGGAGCGGCTGGAGAAGCGGAGATGTCCGGGTAGAAGGTCCTTCAACGCTGAGAGAGACCTGGGGAGGCCCCCAGCCGATTGCCTTGAAATATCCAAAACTGAATGGGTGCATTCCTTCGTTCAGGAAGACATCTCCGTACACGGAAGGTTGATTCCGATCATGTTTCAGAACTTCCTGGTCTGCAATCTGCAATAATGCACCGCCAATTGAATGACTCGACCAGTGCGGATCACCAGATATCCAGTCTAGTGTAGCATCAAAGCGATACGTGCCACTTACAGGGATATGAATGGTGCCTTCGTAGCGAAGTGCAATTGGATCGGCAGAGATTACCGTGTGCTCTTGCAGGTCACGGATGTTTCCCGTGGCCGTGGCTGTTCCCGTGGAATTCCAAATCACTTCCTCCGAAGGGTCATCAGTATATTCGAAGTAAGTCATATTACTCACGGAAACAGGCGCCCCTCCGCTCATGCGGTAGCGAATATTGCGAAATGCAACAGGTCCGTGATCTCCCTGGATCATAAGAGGTCCAACAGGAGATTCGTCCTGAAAACCAGCGGCGCGAGTTGGCCCAGAAACAGTTACACTTTCCTGGATGATGCTACCATTCAGGATGACTTGCACAAAGCGGGCGGGCCGGATTTTGTTGCCATTTTCATCAAAGTCGGGTGCATCAAACACAATGCGGAGGGATTGCCACAGGCCCGGTGCACGGCTGGCATTGATGCGTGGTGGACGCCCTTCAAATCCCCGTCCCTCATCTTCATTCCATCTCTGATAGATCCCACCGACATCCCCGAATGTGACATGAGGGCGCTTCCAGCTGTCCAATAGTTGGACTTCGTAGCGCCCCTGGAGATAAATACCGGAGTTGGATCCTGGCGGCATCATGAATTCAAGTTCAAGTTCGATATCTCCATGTGTCCACTTGGTGAAGAGGTTCTCTCGAGCACATTCGGTAGGTTGATTTACGAGGATTCCCTTCCCTGGTGTAGTGGACAAACTGTGGTGGAGAGCAAGATCACTGTAGACACTGCCGGCTAGCATCCAGTTTTCTGCTGGTTTATCGAATGCAGAGAGAGACTCCAGGGATAAGGTCTGCAGCGGTAAGCCGTTTTGAGCACTCGCTACAGAACTAACGGTTAGCAGTGCAATGAAGAAAAATAAAGATCGCATAGGGGGTAGTTCTCAATAATATCGCACCGTGGTTCGCAGGTAATCCGGCATCATATGGCGAGGGTTTCTGAAATGCTTCTGCAAATCACTTGATCAAGTCGTAGGAGAGATCCATCTGTGTGCAATCCGCAAACTGCTTCATATTGATATGAAGCTCCCTGGTGAAGGGAGTGGAGGACGGAAACCAGACGGACCAACGATTGCCTCAACCACATTACTCTTTTGCAGTGAAATGCCGGTAGAGGAGCCAGGTGGATAGAAAGGCAATGAGAAAAATAGTCGCAGGTACTACAACACCCCATAGAAAATTAAACTCTTCCATCGCTCTCACTTTGATTGTGTTTGCGCCAGGCACGGTAGGCCAGTATAAGCCCCAGAAAAGATGCCGCGTATGCGATCGTCATACCAATGACTGTAGCTAATGCTTGGTTCATGATGCTTTCTCGTCAACTGATTTCCATCGAACTTTCGCTTCCAACTCTTGCAAATAGCCCTGCTGCTTTGTTTCGTACTCTTTGGAAATAGCCTTGAGCTTTGGATCGATCACAAGATGCAGAATCACAGTCATTACAATCCCAATGGCCAGCATAATATACCCAGACATCTGCAGCAGGATTGACAATGCTGCACCGATCGTAACCAGTACATAGCACAAAGGGGAGAGAACAATGGCGATCCAGTCCTCTTTGGTCCATTCATCGGCTTCATTGGCCGACCATTTTCGACGAATCATGAGCTATCGGGGTAACTGTCGGCGGGGCGGCTGGCTTCTTCAGCACCAGGAGCCGTTTCACCGTTGGTCATAATCAGGCCGCGGCGTATCGCCTCCTCTCGCACGGGCGCCCACCAACCAATGGGACGCGACATCACGTAGTAATGGACGAGGTGATCCATGGGTTCGGACTTTGTAAGAAGGGTCACCGGAAAATATACCATTGCACCGAGAATCATCAGAATCCAGAACTGCTGATAATCCAATAGATGTGGGATCAGGTTCAATTCCGGTAATATCCATACAACCAGCCAACTGAATCCCAGATTCGCGATCCAGGATGACAGGTATCCCCAGGCATTAAAGCGCCACCATACGACCTGCAGAATGTTTGGCAGCCAGATCCCAGCCGCCATGATCCATAGTGCAAAAATGAGCCAGGAGGTGATGTCCTCCATGATCAGACCATAGAAGAAAGATCCGAGCAGCAGGATTCCAGTGGATATTCTGCCTACCTGGACGAGACGTTGTTCGCTTGCTTTGGGATTGACGTAATGTTGATAGAGATCACGTGTAGCATAGAGAGCACCAAGGTTGAGGTGCGATGAGATTGTAGATAGGTGGATTGCCAGGATGGCTGCAAAGAAGAATCCGAGCATCCCTGCGGGCAGGTAGTCAAATCCGAGGCGGAACCAGCCCATCTCATATTCGCTCTGTTCTGTGATTCCTGGAAAGAGGACGAAAAAGGCCAGAATGGCAACCGCCCATACGGAATTTCGGACCAGGCCGAGGATGGTGCCCCACCATATACTGTAGCTTGCGTCCCGCACGGTTTTCGCGGATTGAATGCGTTGTGCTTCCACATACCAGTCTATGGTTGTTCCCATGCCAAAGCCGCCCAGGAAAGCGATAAGCATCATGGTAATAAACCAGGCAATCGGGAAATCTCCAGACCACCACCCTGTAAAAGCAA
The DNA here is from genome assembly GCA_009838195.1 of Rhodothermaceae bacterium. Lineage (NCBI taxonomy): Bacteria > Pseudomonadati > Rhodothermota > Rhodothermia > Rhodothermales > Rhodothermaceae > Rhodothermaceae bacterium. The sequence continues at coordinate 65,539 of VXSC01000002.1, forward strand.
ACGGATTGATACGGTCTAATTCTCCAAGGACTTCCAGCTTCTCGAGAATACCATTTGGGCCGCCTGCGACATGGATTCCCCATACAGAGACGATAATGATGACCAGGAATGCAATGATCCCTTGTTGGAAGTCCGCCATGACGACTCCCCAATATCCAGATGCCAGAACGTAGATGGCACAAACCAGTGAGAATACGATCAGCCCAATCCAGGTCGGCCATGCAAACAGGTATTCGCATACACGCCCCATGGCAATTCCAACCCAGCCCAGGACGAACATATTCATAAAAAACTGCCATCCGGCCATCCAGCCGCGCAGGAGTTCACTGCCGAGGCCTGTGAATCGTACCACATTCCATTCTGCCTGCGTATAGGCCAGCGAGCGGCGGAATATTCGAGTCGATACAAATGCGCTGATGGCAGCCCAGCCGCAAAAAAACGTATACCAGATGCCTGCCATCCCATTCTTGTAGATCACTCCCGTGATCCACATGGGTGTATCTGTAGCAGTGTGCGTCGCATATACGCTACTGGCCGGTAGCCACCAGGGTAGGCCCCGTCCAGCCAGAAAAAAATCAGACTCTGAGCGCTTGCCTAATCGATAGAACAGGATGCCACTGCCGACCATCAAGAGCAGAAACAGCCCGACCCAGAGCCAGTCCAGAAACGTAAAAGTGACGGTCATAAATAATCGCTGATCACAGAGCGCCTATAAGAATAAGAAAATCAGCGTTAATCCGAGTTCGTCGGCCATTGCTGGAGGAGTTGCCAACAAAGCCATAGTGTGCGTGGCACATGGAAGCAGCCTTTATACGGTCCCCCCTTAAAGCGGTGAGTAACTTGGCCTTTCCGATCACAGTACCCATACCATTCACCATATTTCGAATCGATAAAGTGATCGGAGATGTAGTCGTCAATCTTCCGAAAGGACGCGAGATCACTGGGATCGCCCGTATGCGCATAATTGAGCAGGTGTGCGTAGAGGGCTTCGGAATGCGGCCACCAGAGTTTCATAGACCATTCCAGCTGAACCGGACTGAATCCTCCTGCATCCACAAAGTAGTAGAGTCCTCCGTACTGCTCATCCCATCCAAAAGCCTGGGCATTCTGGATCATATTTCGGGAGAGTTCAATCATACTTGATTCTTGAACCTTCGTGGCGATGTGTTGGAGAAACCACCCTGCCTCAATCACATGTCCGGGATTCATCAGGCGCCCTTCGGGGCCGTCCAGGCGGCTGCCATCTGGAGCTACAAATTCGAATATTTGACGATCATGCACATGCAGTCGGATGCGTTTGAAGCAGTCATCGATTTCGGAGGAACAGTCCGCATCAACCATGACTTCATCAATCAGGTTGAGCAGCATCATAGGTACTGCAAGCATTTGGGCGGGTTTTGCACCTGAAAGGGCAGGGCGGCCAACCTTGGACCAGTCGTAGGCCCAATCCCAAACCTGCTCCACCATGAGCGCCGCTTCTTTGATGTATGCGGTATGGTCAATCGCACGACCATACTCTGACAAAGCCATCGCGTAGAAGCATTCTGTAAATATTTTGCGCTGTTGATAAATGGGTCGACCGTCACGGGCGAGCGAAAAATATACCCGTCCATCTGGTCGCAGGGCATGGTTGATCAAAAAGTTCATGCCACTTTCAGCGTTGGACAGCCAGGATTGACGTGCTTCGACGAGGCGGTACAACTTACTGAACATCCAGACTTGCCGTGCCTGCAACCAGATATGCTTCGTAGTATCGTAGATACTGCCGTCCCGATCCAGGTTATTGAAGTGCCCTCCGTAGACTGGATCAGGGGAATGCTTCTCCCAAAACGGAAGCACGCGCTCAAACAGTTCCTGTTCGTAGGATAGCCGTAGGTCCTCTCTTTCTTGCTTAGTCATGAGTCGGAATATGAAATGATCAATCTATTTCCTAATTTAGTGATCTCAACTGGCGAAACCATACTTTTGAATGAATCATGACGAACCGGCGCAAATTTTTACAAACTGCGGCAATCGCCGCGACAGGACTGACTGCGGTTCCCGTAACGGCCTCCAATTCTGTTAGACCCAGGCGGCCAAATCCAATCGGGGTATCTACGTACTCGTTTTGGCGATTTAGTGGTCCGAAGGAGGACTATCCAATTGAGACATGCATTGATCAGGCAGCGGCCATGGGGTTTGACGGGATAGAGTTGCTTCACATTCAGATGGCCTCTGAGGAGCCAGATTATTTACAGGGATTGAAGCGCCGAGCTTTTGTCAATGGTCTGGACCTGATGGGATTTTCCACGCACCAGGGCTTTGTGTCTCCAGATGCAGACGAGCGTCAGCATAACATTAACGAAACGATTCGGCAGATTGAGATCTGCTATGAGCTTGGAATCCCGACTATGCGCCTCAATACCGGCAGGTGGGGGACATCAGAATCCTTTACTGCACTGATGAATAATCGTGGAATTGAACCAGCGTTGGAAGGGTATACCGATGAAGATGCATTTGGCTGGGTCATTGATGCCATCGAGCGATTGATTCCAAAAGCCCGACAGTGCGGAGTGCTCCTTGGGTTGGAAAATCACTGGGGCCTCGGGCGCACCCCCGAAGGAGTTCTCAGGATCGTTGAAGCGGTCGACTCTCAGTGGTTGAAAGTCACGCTGGATACGGGGAATTTCTTGGAAGACCCGTATGATAAACTGGAGATGCTGGCACCACATACCGTTTTGATGCAAGCCAAGACGTATTACGGTGGCGGAACGTGGTATACATTGGACTTGGACTATCAGCGCATTGCGGAAATCATGCGTCAGCACAATTATGCCGGGTATGTCTCGTTGGAATTTGAAGGGAAGGAGAGTGAGCAAACTGCAATTCCCAAGAGTTTGGAGCTTCTCCGAAACGCATTCAGCTGAGTTTGGGCACTCTGCTCTCGTGCGGTCATCCACACAGACTCTGATTTTTCGGGCAAGCAATACGTACCGAAATCAGCAACCACTGCAGAATGGTCAACCAGTGAGTGTTCTGCCAATGGGATCAATATCACGGTGGCGAAACTCGACCCACGTATCCCCTCCGGGCCCACAGAATGGATCGGGAGATACTCCTTAAACAACCACGGGGTGGTAGCAATCACTGCTACCACACGGAACTGGTATCCACTCGCGCTCAACAACCTTCCTGGCGCGCGGGAATATTGTGGTAGCAATCGCTGCTACCACACGAAGCTGGTATTCCCTTGTTTGCACGGATGCATGACAAGGGGAAGGAGCGAATCCCTAGATAGGATTCACATTTTGTGCCTGGAAACCCTTGTCTCCTTGGGTCACATCAAATTCTACCCGCTGGCCTTCATCCAAGGACTTATAGCCGTCCTTGTTGACTTCCGAGTAGTGAACGAATACATCTTTTTCACCACTATCTCGCTGAATAAAGCCGTAGCCCTTTTCAGCATTGAACCATTTCACAGTGCCTTGTTCTCGATCTTGCATTAACGCAGTGTCTTTCGACGTTTGATAAGTTGAAATTAACAGACATTTGAGCCATTCATTTTAGACTCAAACAGGGGGTTATACGAAGTTTGACCAAAAGGATGCAGTAAAAAAACGAAATTGTGTGTGGATGATGAAAATATTGCGTGAATAATTGAAGAATTTGGTTGCCGTTAATTCAACTGCCTTGTTCCAAGCAGGGCTCGGGAGGTAACTGGCACTCGGGGATGTTTTGCGGACTGAGTGGACATGGACCTGCAGTACGATAACCAATATTGCGCAGGATCACCTCCGTCGGGATCCAGGCAGTTGTGACCGTATAGCCTCCTCCAAAGAACCCATATCCGTTCTCTACATTGGAAAACGTGCCAGGCTCGATCAAAAGATCCGGATCAAAAGAATCATTAGGAGGAGCCCACTGCTCATCAGCCGCCAAGAACCGGAAATAAATTCGGCGGAGCGCAATGTGGTCACGAGAGAGGCAATTGATCTCAAACTGCTCCTGGACAATGTCAAAATCTTCACGCAGATTGATCTCATATCGCCATCCATCATCAAGAGGCTCCTCCTTCCCTGAATACGGTATCTCCACGGGTAAGCGCACGGCAGGCGGGGTGGTTGATCCGGGTGGCCATGGATTTGCAGGGGGTAAAGTAATCGCATCGTAGGTCACCGCTACATCCACCAGGTTGGGAGGTTTTCCATGAATGTGAACGGGAACGATCACGCGATTGCGTTCGTCGGTAAGCTCCACCTCAACGGGGGGTGGGATTGTCACTTCTGCGCTGGATTCTGCTCCATCGGAGCGCCGAACAGAGAGACGGTAACGATTTTCATATTCGGCTCTGAATTCAGCTTCGAATAGATATCCCCCAAGACTGTCTCTGGGCATACCGCAGCAGGCGTCCTCAATATGGACCCAAGTATATACCTCTCCTGTGGTCAGATTGTTAGAGGTCACCGTTGCATCAATTGGTCCAGCGTGATCCGGATCAACTAACAGTTGGTCTCTGATCGGAAATACTCGCACTCGCTGGATTTTCGCATGGGCATCCAGATAGCCCCAAATGGTGAACGGGCGGTCTTCACCAATAATGGGATCGATTGACTGATCACAGCTGCTCAAGGCAGTTGCTAAAATGAGCAGGATTGCACCGGTGTAAAGGGAATGAATGCGGGACATCAAAATTCAAACTTTATGCCAGCGGTTGGAATGATGGGTAACTGGTTATTTCGCTCGGCGGTAAAGACGTCAAGCGAAAATAGGTTACTCTTGTTGTATACGTTGATCACCCCGACCTGGGCTGTGACGAACGAATCATCACGATACTGGAATACGCGATCAATGGATAGATCCAGACGGTGATAACTTGGCAATAGGCCTTCGTAGGGGCGATCGTAAATAACCCTAGCCGCACCAAGATCACCAGCTACGTCTACAGGTCCGTCCATGAGAATAAAGCCGTCAAATCCGCGAATCTGGCTGTACGGCAGCCCGCTGCCGAAATTCCAACGGGCACTGAAATCAAACTTTTTCCAGGTGAAGCTCAGAAGTGCATTGATTTGATGTCGGCGGTCGTGTGGTGGCCGGTACCGAACCTCATTTGAGCCAAACCAGACAGGAAGTGTCTCTTGCATCGCGTTGTATTCAACAGAAGAAAGACCATAATTGACAAAGCCGTAGAAATTCGTCTTTCGCAACTCCATCCTCAAGTCGATGCCCATTGCACGCCCAGAAGCCTCCTGCAGGCGCGTAGTAAACCGGGGAAATGCCGTCCATTCGGAGACGAAAAGACTAGAGAAATTCTTGTAGAATAACTCTGCAGATACATTGACTCCCGGGCGCAGTGATGTGCTGTATCCAATCAGGCCATGGATAGAGTTCGGAAGACTCCCCGTTGGAGACCCGGTCCATGCTGTAAACACATTCGTTGCATCCCGGCGATCATTCAGTCCGACCATTTCCTGACGATAGAATCCGCCCGCGATGCTGAACTGATGGGGGCCCAGCTCATAAAGGACGCGTATGCGTGGCTCAAAATGGAATCCTTGATCCCCCAGAAATTCTGCAATTAATCCCAGACGCCCCTTCAGGTTTGGCGTAAAACTGATTTCCGGTTCAAAGTAGGCACCGGTTGATAGAATTCTGTCACTGGTGAAATCCAGATTCTGAAATAACCCATCTAGACTCGCGTCCAGTCTTGGGGCACGCAGATAGAATCCCCAGTCTACATTCGTACGCTGGCCGTAATTGGTCAGGTTGACGGTGAGGTTAAATCCCTCAATGGCACTGGAGCGATCCGGTTCATCCTTGGGTCCCCGCTCCATGTTCAGGATAGATACCGAAAAGAGGACTTCCCCTAACATTGGCAGGTTAGGAGGTACCACCAGCCAGCGGGCACCGTATGCCGTGTTGTTCCAGCGGATTTCATCACTGTTCTCGTTCGCGGTATCAAGTGTACCACGGTCATATGTATGAATGGCGCTGACAGAAGCTTGGTGGCTGTCACTGATGGTCCAGTGGACTTTCCCGAAGAAATCTCCGAAGGTGTACGGGACTGGTTGATTGATGTAACCCGATGCAACCCGCTCGATGGTTGAGGCTCGACCGGAAAGCAAATAGGACATACGTCCACGCTTGACGGGTCCCTCCAGAATCCCCATGCTGACAAAGGGAGCAAAGGAAAAGGTTCTGCGTGATTCCTGTAGGTTGCCGTTACGCGTATGTACGTCGATGACGGATGACATGCGCCCGGAATACTTACTACTAAATGCTCCAGCGTGAATATCCGCATTGCGGAGGATGTCAGACGAAAAGGCTGAATAAAATCCAAGTATGTGGAAGGGCTGATAGATATACATGCCATCCAGGAGGGCGAGGTTATGGGATGGCTCTCCTCCACGGATAAATACTTGACCTCCTCGGTCTCCAATAGAAACGACTCCCGGCATTGCGGAGAGATAGGAAACAAGGTCCCCGGAGACATCTGGAGTGGGGACCAGATCAACGTCGGCTGGCCGGACAGTTTGCACACCGGCCGCCACCATTGCACCTCCTTCGCGCTCCCCTTCCACGACTACTGCATCCAGTTCAACCCCTGGGCGGAGTGAAATGGAAAGTCGTTCAGTCCGGTCTTCAGTCAGGTCAAGTGTATCCGCAAATGTTTCGTACCCAATGAAGGACGCTTGCAGGAACCAGCGCCCTGGTTGTAATCGGACGACAATGAAGAATCCATCATCGTCTGTGCTGCCTCCCCGTAGATTTCCCGTAGCATCTCGAAGTGCAATATTCACACCCTGAAGTGCCTGTCCATCAGATGCATCCGTCACAAATCCACGAACAGAAGCAGTTTGTGCGCTTACCTGTGGGACGCAAAAGAGGAAGAAGGCACTCCATAAGAATACCCTGTAGCGCAGTAGTATATTCATCGGCACGATCTCTGCCCCGATTCTCGGAATGTGAAGGGAATGGGGTTAGGTGAGCTACAGGAAGCCGAGTTCAAGTTTTGCCTCATCGCTCATCATGTCAATCGTGAAAGGAGGGTCAAATGTAAGTTCCACATGTGCATCCGTCACGCCTTCTGTGAGCATGACTACAGATTCAACTTGGCTGGGGAGACTGTCTGCCACTGGACAATTTGGGGTTGTTAATGTCATGGTGACAAATGCACGGTCATCCTCATCAAGCCGAACCTTGTAGATGAGTCCCAGGTCATATACATTAACCGGGATTTCAGGATCGTAGACCTGCCGGATCGAGGCAATAATCTCGTCAGCCAGCCCGGTAGTTTTAGAATTGTTTATGATTTCGCAGTTCATAGGGCCTTGGCAAGAAATGCTTCTTTTTGAATACGCTCGATCATTCGGTTCAACCCATTTTTCCGGCGTGCAGTGATAAGACTGGGGAGGCCTATATCATTTACTAGGGCAAACAGGTCGGTCTGCAGGATGGTTTGCGGCGCTTGGCCGTCCATTAGACGGACTAAAAGTGCAATCATTCCACGAGTGATCAGTGCGTCACTGTCTGCCTCAAAATAGATTCGACCATCACGTACTGTACTGTGCAGCCAGACCATTGCCAGACATCCGTGAATCCGGTTGGCCTCGGTCTTGAGTGAGTTGTCGATAGCTTTCAGGTTTTCGCCAAGTTCAATCACATATTCTCGTCGATCATCCACGTCTTCAAAAAGCTCCAGGTCCTCCAGCAAGGCTGCTTTGCGAGCTTCAATAGATTCTTCGGTAGATGAGGGGGAGTCTATTTGATCAGCAGTTGAAGATGCAAGTGTCTTTCGGGAGTGCCCTGCGACAATCTCGTTGAGTCTTGCGACAAGAATATCAATATCTTCTTTTGTATTGTAAGCTCCGAGAGAAGCACGAACGGTACCCGAGATGCCAAAGTACTTCATCAGTGGCATTGTGCAGTGATGTCCCGTTCGCACCGCAATGCCGGCTTGATCCAGTGCATGGCCGACATCATATGGATGATGTCCTTCAAGCAAGAAGCTTACGGCGCCTACCTTTTGGGAGGCAGTACCCACAATCGCCAGGCCAGGTACAGTCTGGAGCTCTGCCTGCGTGTAGTCAATGAGGGCTTCTTCTTTTTTCCGGAGTACATCCATACCAATCCCCTCCAAATAATCAATCGCTGCTGCCATGCCAATCACCCCTGCGATATTCGGAGTACCTGCCTCAAACTTATGTGGAACCTCCGCCCATGTTGAAGATGTGCGATGTACTTCTTCAATCATATCCCCGCCTCCGTGCCACGGAGGTAAATCCTCTAATAGTTCTTCTTTTCCATAGAGGAAACCCACGCCAGTGGGGCCATAGGCTTTATGACTGCTTGCGCAGTAAAAATCACAATCCAATGCCTGCATGTTCAGAGGTAGGTGCGGCAATCCTTGCGCTCCATCCAGGAGAACGATGATATCTCTCTTGTGTGCTTCCGCAACGATGTCTTCCACCGGATTGAGGGTCCCCAGGCTGTTGGAAACGTGGCCCAGAGCAATGAGGCGCGTTCTACTGTTCATATGTCTCACAAACGCATCGACGCTGATCGTGCCAGCTAAGGACACGTCCAAAACACGCAACTGTGCATCGCGTTCTTTTGCGAGTAATTGCCAAGGGACGAGATTGGAATGGTGCTCCATGACCGTCGTCAGAATCTCATCACCAGGTCGGATATACTTTCGACCGTACGTAGAGGCAACCAGATTGATTGCTTCGGTTGTACCCCGTGTGAAGACAATATTTTTTTCGCTTTCTGCCCCTATAAACCATGCCACGCTCTTTCGGGCAGCCTCGTATCGATCCGTTGCACGCTGGCTTAAGTAGTGGACACCACGGTGCACATTACTGTGTTCATGTGCATAGTAATGTGCCAGACAGTCGACAACGCATTGAGGTTTCAGTGAAGAGGCGGCGCTGTCCAGATACACAAGCGGCTTGCCATGCACACGCTGATGCAGTGCGGGAAAATTAGCCCTGAGGGCATCATCTCTCAAAGCAAGATCTACCATTACACGCGGTGCCCGCGTTAACGCAACATGCGCTCCACATGGTTATAGAGCGTTTCATGCATCGCCGAAACAGGCGCTTTTTCGATAATATCGCCAGCAAATGACATCAACATGAGTCGACGAGCTTCTTCCTCGCAGATCCCACGGGAACGGAGGTAGAAGAGCCCATCTTTATCCAACTGACCAGTCGTTGCTCCATGAGAGCATTTGACATCGTCAGCATAGATCTCCAGAGCCGGCTTAGAATACATCCGTGCAGTATCTGAGAGTAAAATACTCCGATTTGTCTGGTAGGCATTGGTCAACTGTGCATCCTCACGCACGAGAACCTTGCCGTTGAATACGCCGATTGCGTGATCGTCCAGAATCCCCTTGTAGTACTCGGAGCTGTAACAGTTTGGTTTCGCGTGGTCAACGAGTGTGTTATTATCAACATGAGAGCGTCCACGTGCCATGAACAGTCCTTGAAGCAGACTCTCACAGTGTTCCGCATTGGGGAGGATTGACAGATTATTTCGGGTCAACTCGCCCCCGAACGTAAATGTACCACTATAAAATCTGCTCTGAGTTTCCTGGTATACGCTCAGGTTAGTAATACGACTGACCGCGGGGGTTCCCACTTGTAAATCCAGATAGTCAACATGCGCTTCCTTTCCGACATGAATCTCCGTGACCGCATTCATCAGCAGAGAAGCTGAGCCCGCAAATTCAGTCGATTGCAAAACCTGTATGGAGGCACCATCAGCCGCATGAATGAAGGTTCGCGGTTGCACCAGGGTGGGTTCGTTGCATGTAACAACGTGAAGAATATGAATTGGGTGATCAAGTTTGATGCCGGGAAGAGCGGTGATGACAGCTCCATCTTTGATGAATGCCGTATTCAAGGCCACAAAAGGATCTTCAGCATAGTCTGCATGACTCCCCAAGTATGCTTGAACGATATCTTTTTCCGCGGCCGTAGAGAGGCTTTCGATAGAAACTCCTGCAGGAACTTGATCAAGCCGGGACTGCTCGGGTGCGAGGCGGCCGTTCACGAATACTGCCACATGCGGCGTGTCCAATACATCAAGTCCCTTAGCCGGAGCCTGGTCCGCTTCCGCAATTTGATAGGCTCGACTGATGATCGGTGTCACATTCGTGTACTTCCAGGATTCATTCTTTCGTTCAGGAAAGCCAGTCTGTGCAAAGCACTCAATTGCCTTTTCTGAGAGGTCAGAAAGCGGATCTGCCGTACCATTCAGGGATTGGTAGCGCTTATAGACCGCCAGGAAACGATCTTCTACACGATGATCTATCAATTCGGGCATAGTCTAAGCAGGTACTTGATCTTGAACCCAATCATAGCCGCGTTTTTCAAGCTTGATTGCGAGCTCCTTACCACCGGATTGAACAATCTGTCCGTCGACCATCACATGAACAAAGTCAGGTACGATATAATTCAGAAGGCGTTGATAGTGCGTGATAATCAAAAATCCACGCTCGGGGGTTCGCAACAGGTTGACGCCGTGTGCAACACGTCGTAGTGCATCAATATCGAGCCCGGAATCGGTCTCGTCCAGGATGGCCATTGTAGGTTCAAGCATGGCCAGCTGGAAGATTTCATTCCGCTTTTTTTCTCCACCTGAGAAGCCCTGATTTACCGAGCGCTGTTTGAGGCGGGGATTCAACTCGATCAGAGCTGCTCTTTCCTTGGCAAGGCGCAGCAGTGCAGCAGCACCCAAAGGCTCTTGTCCGCGGTGTTCCCGCACGGAATTCACGGCCTGTTTCAAGAAATTCATCATGCTGACCCCAGGTAATTCAACGGGGTACTGAAAGGCCAGGAACACACCTTCGCGGGCGCGCTCGTCCACATCCATCTCCAGGAGGTCCTCTCCAAGATAATGTACGGAGCCGCTGTCAATCTCATAATCCTCACGTCCTGCGAGGATGGAGGCCAAGGTGCTTTTGCCTGAACCATTTGGTCCCATAATGGCATGAACCTCGCCGGCATTTACCGAGAGGTCAACGCCTTTAAGGATGGTCATATCTTCAACGGAGGCCCGCAGCCCCCGGATTTCTAAAATTGGTGTCATTCCCTATGATATTGATCAAGTATGATCCGCGAGTGAATATTTACCCAACGGATCCTTCAAGTTCAATGGCCAGGAGTTTTCGTGCCTCTACGGCAAACTCCATCGGCAATTTGGTTAGAATTTCCTGGCAGAATCCACTTACCAGCAGCTTGATAGCATCTTGCTCGCTGATTCCCCGCTGCTGGCAGTAGAACATTTGATCTTCTCCCACCTTACTCGTCGTTGCTTCATGTTCTACCTGTGCGGTTGGATTATATATTTCCAGGTACGGAAAAGTATGGGCTCCACAACGGTCTCCCAAAAGCATGGAGTCGCATTGCGCAAAATTCCGAGCATTCTCGGCTTTCTTGTTGATGCGCACTAATCCACGATAGCTATTATTGGATTGCCCCGCGGAGATCCCTTTGGAGATGATTGTACTGGATGTATTTCGGCCGAGGTGGAGCATTTTCGTCCCGGTATCGGCCTGTTGCCGCCCTTTTGTAAACGCGACAGAATAAAATTCCCCGATAGAATGATCCCCTTTCAGAATCACGCTGGGGTACTTCCAGGTGATTGCAGATCCCGTTTCGAGTTGCGTCCATGAGATCTTGGATCCGGCTCCTTCGCAAATCCCTCGCTTGGTCACAAAATTAAACACGCCTCCTTTTCCATCGGCATTGCCGGGATACCAGTTTTGGATGGTTGAATATTTTACCTCGGCGTCTTTATGTGCAATAATCTCAACGACGGCGGCGTGGAGCTGATTTTCGTCTCGGCGTGGAGCTGTGCAGCCTTCGAGATAGGACACATAGGATCCCTCTTCGGCCACAATCAGGGTTCTCTCAAACTGTCCGGTCCCTGCCTGATTAATCCGGAAATAGGTGGACAATTCCATTGGACAGCGAACTCCGGGCGGGATATAGCAGAACGAGCCATCGCTAAATACAGCCGCGTTCAGGGCCGCGTAAAAATTGTCGGTATGGGGAACCACGCTCCCCATATATTTGCGGACCAAGTCACCATGATTCTCGATGGCTTCAGTAAACGAACAGAATATAATCCCGAGCTTGGCCAGCTCTTCCTTAAAGGTTGTGGCAACCGAGACGCTATCTACAACCGCATCTACAGCGACACCGGCAAGCACTTTCTGCTCCTCAAGAGGAATTCCCAGTGCTTCGAAGGTTTTCAGCAATTCAGGATCCACTTCATCCAGACTCTCGTAGCGGGGTTTACTCCCTGGAGCGGAATAATAACTGATATTCTGAAAATCAATTTCAGGATAGTCCAGATGTGCCCAGCGGGGATATTTGTCTGTATCGGATGCCAGTTTCTGCCAGTGTCGAAACGCTCGGAGACGGCTCTCCAGCATCCAGTCAGGATCCTGCTTCTTGGCCGAAATCAGTCGAATTACGTCTTCGTTCAATCCCTTCGGGATCGTATCGGAGGCAATATCCGTCGACCAGCCATGCTCGTAGTCGCTTTCGGCTACTTGATGCAGGTACTGAGTATCCGTGTTCATGTCAATTGATGGCTATGTGCAGGGGCATCTAAGATGCGTAACACGCAATCTGATGAGATCAGTTCGGTAAACCTTCTGCATCTATCTTCGTTCCTGTATGCAGCGGTCGATTAATGTCTACTCCAATAGCAATTCACAGATGTTTCTGAAGATAACAAAGCGGGCTGGTGAGCAGATTCGTATGGTAGCCATGCAGGAAAACGTTGATCTGGATGAAGCCTATGTGCGATTGGCAGTTATTCAGGGCGGCTGCTCGGGGCTCACGTATGATTTAGGTTGGGACACCGAAGTAAAGGAAGGGGATTCCCAGATTGATCTGGATGGATTGTCCATTGTCGTAGATCGGCGCAGCGGAATGTATCTCGACGGGACAGAACTGGATTTTACGGATGGGTTAGAGGGGAAAGGATTTCATTTTTCCAACCCACAGGCGGCTAGAACCTGTGCATGTGGAGAATCCTTCGGTCTGTAGGACCGAACGTTAGAACGTATTTCTCCTGCTGCCTGGGCTCCATCCGAGATTCGACATAACGAGTGGAGTTTTCGGAAGGGAAAGCGGTAATCGGTCAGTGACGAACCCAGCGCACCTGGTCACCTTCTACGATTCCTCTTGTATCAGCAAAACCACCAGGGACTTCCAACACAAACTGTGCCGGTGCGCCTCCCACGATTGGCTCATCTGAGTATGGTCGTGCGTACTTCGCAATATCCACAATGGTCGAATCGTTGGAAATGAAGAGAAGGTCTAGAGACAGTGGGGTATTCCCCATCCAGAATTGTCGGATTTCCTGCTGATCAAACAGAAACAGCATCCCCGATTCCGGTGGAAATGAGGTCCGCTGCATCATCCCCCGCTCACGAAGCGAGTCCGTGTCTGCAATCTCGATGTCGAGGGAGAGGAGAGTTTCGCCCACCCGCACGAAATCAAGTGACCCATCAACCCTGAATGGAATTTCAGGTGCTGCCGGAGTTGGCTCAGGCGAGTTTTGGCATGAAGATGCCAGGACAATGAGAAGAATCAAGGGAGCAAAATGGTATTTCATTCTGTATTCTCTGTTTTTCGCCACTGTATACGTGTTGAGGTGTCGATGCCAAAGCGATCACTGAAGCCTCCGCGTACTTCGACCACGTATTGAGCAAGATCTGTGGAGCGGATAAATTCACGCGAAAGAGGGGTCGTGCGTTTCGCAATGTTGACGATCGCTGAGTCCGCCCCAATGAATATGATGTCCAGTGGAATAGGCGTGTTTGCCATCCAGAAGCTCAGAGAGTCAGGAGTCGGGAAAATGAACAGCATTCCCTGACTGAGTGAGAGTTGACGGCGGTGCATTAAGCCGGTTTCACGGCTCTCATCATCCTCTGCGAATTCAATCTCAATCGTTCGGATGATCTCTCCATTGCTACCGACAAAGTCAAGTTCTCCCACCGCAGGTTCAACGGGTTCTTCTGAGCATCCTTGGAGCGCAATCACGGCAATGACGGCGATAAGTATGTGTCTCATACGGGCGTAACAGGTTGCAGTCCGGTGTTTCAACCGAATCCTATATGGCTGGTTCAGCCAGGCCATAATTCTGTTGTCAGGCCGTCGCATACGTGCATCCCTTTTGTAGTAAGCCGTATGCACGTTCCATGCTGGATAATCAGGCCTTGGAGGACCATTTTTTCCAGTTCTTTCTGCTTATGTCCAATAAGATCGAAGCCATATCTCTTCCTGAGGTGTTCCAGATCAAGCCCTTCAGATGTGCGGAGTGCCAGCATGATTCTCTCTCGGGTCAGGTCATGATCGGAAAGGGTTTCTCTGCTACCTGCAGGGGAATATTCTTTGGTTACCATCTCGGTGTAGGCACGTAGATTTCGGACATTTTCCCATCTGAGAGCCTGCCCATCCTGCCACCAGAATGAATGAGCACTGGGGCCGATTCCAAGGTAGTTCGTGTGGTGCCAGTAACGCATATTGTGTTCTGAGCGATGTTTTGGACGTGCAAAGCTTGATATTTCGTAGTGCTCGAGTCCGAAGGACTTCAGCGTGACCATTGCCTGCTGAAATTGATCGGCTACTTGTTCATCGGGGGCCGGTTTGACGATCCCCCTCTGAACCTGCTTATGCAGGGATGTACGTGGTTCAATCGTTAGACTATAGGTGGAAATATGCGGCACACCAGTTTCTGCGGCACGCTGCAAATTATCCTGCCATCCCTGTGCGGATGCTCCCGGAATTCCAAAGATTAAATCAAGGGACCAACTGGCAAATCCGGCTGCATGGATTAGGTCGCAGGCATGGGATGCCTGCTCTGAGCTGTGGCACCGGTTCATAAAACGTAACTCTTCATCCCTGAAAGATTGAATACCAAGGCTGATTCGGGTAATCCCGGCATTTTTGAGTTCTTCGAGCCCTGTAGCGGTGATATCCTCCGGGTTTGCTTCCAGTGTAATTTCGCAAACCGAGTGCATATCAAAGCAGGTATGAATTTGCATCAGAATCTGGGCGATTGCTTGTGGGGACAGGCGTGAGGGTGTGCCTCCCCCGAAATACACAGTGGACAAGCGTGTATCGGGAAAATTCTGAGCGACCTGTGTGATTTCTAGGCAAAGTGCGTCAACGAATTTGTCGTGGCCATGCTTTGTGGTCACGAAGTAAAAATCACAATACGAGCATCGCTGCGTGCAAAAAGGGATATGCACATAGAGGGATGCACTCTGGCGGCTCAGATCCATTGCGCCAGCGAATCAGTGATGGGATTAGACATCAGGATTATCATTGCATCCTGAGCGG
Source organism: Rhodothermaceae bacterium (assembly GCA_009838195.1). Lineage (NCBI taxonomy): Bacteria > Pseudomonadati > Rhodothermota > Rhodothermia > Rhodothermales > Rhodothermaceae > Rhodothermaceae bacterium. The sequence goes on from VXSC01000002.1 coordinate 80,886, forward strand.
GGAGTTTCTTGATTTGTTTACCAACCCGCGAGCATCATCACAAGCGATTGGGATCAACGGCAGCAGGTCAGGGAGAATCTACAGGTCGCAGGCATATATGTCCAACTAACGAACCGAGACTGCGGTCAGCGAACCGTATCAGGGTCTTATAGAATGACACCGAAGCGGACAGGAAGCTGCATTTCAACTGATGATTCAACTACAATCAAAGAAGGGATAAATTCGACATACAGAGATGTAGCCTGGAGCGAGAATGCCCATCCCATACCAGCATTGATCGAAGGGCCAGATTCGGCTGAGTCGGCATCGCCGCCCAGTGTTATATTCGCACCAAGCCCAAAAATCAGATAGGGTGAGCGTACATCTGCAGCATCTAACGTGACAATAGCCGTAACCGTCGGATGAAAAAAGTAAGCCGCGTCATCCCGGCCCTTCAGGATATAGTTGACGAAGTTGGCACTGGTGCCAATCGAGAGATCTGCGTTTACCACCCAGGCAAGACGTGTATCTATTCCGATGCCGACCGCCTGATCTCCGGTCCCCACTACCGCGCTCATTCCGACCCCCAACCTGGGGCGCGGGAAGCCTTGGGCGTGCAGATCAGGTGCCGTTGTAGAGAAGGCGATCAAAAAGAACAAAATTCCACTAAATCCCAGTCGCATCGCAGCAGTGCAAATTTTTTAGAGACGGCATTTCCAACCCTAAGATAATAGATATGTTGCGGATGAACTGTATTCTGGCTATGATGTACGAACGGCTTTTATGGATCTATCCGCCGGGAGAGAGGATCAACCCTCGGGCATTCGGGTAATTGATACTCCATTCGAGGTGAGACGAGCCGGGGGAGAGTTGAAAATGTTGCAAAAGATTGGGAGACGATGATGAGTGAGATTCATTCAACCCAAACATACCCAGAACCGAAAATATGTCGCTGAAGATTGATGATGTGCTTTATCTGGAGGGCACGTTGAGCGAAGAGGAAGATCTGATCCGGAAATCTGCCAGAAGATATGCACAGGAAAAGCTTGAACCCCGTGCACTGGAGGGCAACCAAGACGAGATTTTCCACACGGAAATCGCAAAAGAAATGGGGGAGATTGGACTCCTGGGGGCGTTCATTCCTGAAAAGTATGGCGGTGCTGAAGTCAGTTACACGGCCTATGGATTGGTGGCGCGTGAGCTGGAGCGGATAGACTCGGGATACCGTTCATTTATGTCGGTACAATCCTCCTTGGTGATGCTGCCCATATGGAAGTTTGGCACAGAGGAGCAGCGGACGACCTTTCTTCCTCGTTTAGCCACAGGAGAGATCATAGGTTGTTTCGGATTAACCGAACCGAATCATGGATCTGATCCCGGCTCAATGGAAACGACGGCGGTCCGCGATTCCGGCGGTTGGAGATTGAATGGAGCGAAAATGTGGATCACCAACTCTCCAATTGCAGATATCGCGGTCGTGTGGGCGAAGGCAAAGGAATCCAAGGAGGATCCGGGTGTCATTCGGGGATTTCTCGTAGAGCGGGATAGCGAAGGACTTACAACTCCAAAGACCGGCAATAAGATGAGCCTCCGGGCTTCCATAACGGGAGAAATTGTACTTCGTGATGTATTCGTTCCAGATGCAAGGGTATTCCCGGAGGTTCGGGGACTCCGGGGACCATTCACCTGTCTCAATAGTGCTCGCTACGGCATCGTCTGGGGAGCCTGTGGAGCGGCAGAAAATTGCTTTGAACGAGCACGTCGGTATGTGATGGAGCGAAGCCAGTTTGGACATTCGCTTGGAGCGATGCAGCTCGTACAAACAAAGCTGGCCAACATGCTTACGAGCATCACGCAAATGCAGCTATTGGCGTGGAGGGTTGGCGAACTCATGGACGCAGATCAGGCCATCCCAGAAATGGTCTCGATGGCTAAGCGCAACAATTGCAATACCGCTTTAGAGATTGCGAGAACTGCACGCGATATGTTGGGCGGTAATGGGATCAGTGGCGAATTTCGGGTAATTCACCATATGGTCAACCTAGAAAGCGTAAATACTTATGAGGGCACCTATGATATTCACGGCCTTATACTCGGGCGTGCGATCACGGGAATTCAGGCCTTCGTTCCGCGTGGAAACCCACCAGAGTAGACCTGCTATCTCCTGAAGAGTACTCCCACCAGCTTCCTGAGTCAGGTGTGGAGCTTGCGAAATCGGCCTTTCAGGCACGGATGTAACCGAAAGGCCGATCCCTTAGCGTATGTGTCGGCTTATTTCTCTGCCAAATGGGCCTGCGCCGCAGACAGCCGCGCAATCGGAACTCTGAACGGAGAACAAGACACGTAATCCAGCCCCAGGCGGTAACAGAATGCAACGGACTGTGGTTCTCCGCCATGCTCTCCACAAATGCCAACCTTTAAGCCGGTATTGGCACTTTTGCCACCCTCAGTAGCGACTTGAACAAGCTGGCCGACCCCCTCCTGATCAAGAACCTGGAACGGATCATCCGGCAGAATCTTTTGCTCTACGTACCCGGGCAGGAATTTTCCAGCATCATCTCGGCTATACCCGAAGCACATCTGTGTCAAATCATTCGTGCCAAAGGAGAAGAAGTCTGCTTCCCTTGCGATCTCTTTTGCAGTCAATGCTGCTCGCGGAACCTCAATCATGGTTCCAATCAGATATTCTATACGGGTCCCCGTTTCTTTGAATACCGTCTCTGCAGTTTCCTGAATCAGGGCTTTCTGATTCCGAAATTCTTCTACCGTTCCAATCAGAGGCACCATGATTTCTGGGTGAGGATCAATTCCCGCCTTTTTGGCTTCCACAGCTGCCTCAATAATTGCCCGTGTTTGCATGGTCGTGATTTCGGGGAAGGTAATCCCGAGGCGGCAGCCGCGATGCCCAAGCATCGGGTTAAATTCGTGAAGTTCCTCAATTTTCGCCTCCACTTCGCCGACAGGGACACCCATCAGTTCGGCCATTTCCGCTTTGCCGGCTTGATCATGAGGGAGAAATTCATGGAGCGGTGGGTCCAGTAAGCGAATCGTGACTGGCATACCGGACATCGCTTGGAAGATTCCAAAGAAGTCCTCCTTCTGGAAGGGGAGTAATTTGCTGAGCGCTGCTTCACGCGCGCTTTCGGATTCAGCCAAGATCATTTCCCGGACATTCTGGATACGATGTCCTTCGAAGAACATGTGTTCCGTGCGGCAGAGCCCAATCCCTTCAGCTCCAAAAGTGATAGCCTTTTCTGCATCTTCCGGGGTGTCAGCATTGGTTCGGACTCCCATTGGACGAACCTCATCCGTCCACTCCATGAAGGTTGCAAAATCTTCACTCATTTGGGCACTGACAAGTTCTTGAGCCCCAAGAATGACCTCACCAGATGAACCGTTAATGCTAATCCAGTCCCCTTCGTGGATAATCTTGTGTCCAACCTTAAAAGATTTGGTTGCATAACTGATCACGATATCTCCGCAGCCTGCGACACACGGTTTTCCCCAACCACGTGCCACGACGGCTGCATGGCTGGTCATTCCACCTCTTGAAGTTAAGATTCCCTGGGCCGCATCCATCCCGCCCACATCTTCCGGGCTCGTTTCAATGCGGACCAGAATCACTTTTTTGCCATCTTTGGCCCAGGCCTCAGCTTCGTCCGCTGTAAAAACAACTCGTCCGACTGCAGCTCCAGGTGAAGCGGGTAATCCGGTAGCCAGGACGTCATCCTGATAGGCAAGCTCATCTTTGAATCCTGGATGGAGCAGTTGATCAAGGTGCCCAGGCTCAACGAGATCACGGACGGCGGTGACCTTGTCGGTGATCCCTTCGTTCACCAGATCGACAGCCGTACGGAGGGCAGCACGCCCGGTCCGCTTTCCGTTACGGGTCTGCAAGATATAGAGCGATCCATCCTGGATCGTAAACTCGATATCTTGCATGTTCTGGTAATGTTTTTCGAGTGCGGTCGTCATTTCCAGCAACTCTTTATAGGGTCGAGGAAATTCTTTTGTCATTTCCGAGATGGGTTTCGGCGTACGAATACCGGCAACGACATCCTCCCCCTGAGCATTGACCAGATATTCGCCATAAAGCTCGGGCTCTCCGTTCGAAGGGTTGCGGGTAAAGCAGACCCCGGTTCCACTGCTCTCCCCCATGTTCCCGTAGACCATTGCCTGCACATTGACAGCAGTACCGAGTAAGCCGGTAATCTTATTAATACGGCGGTACTTGATTGCGCGCATACTGTCCCATGAATTAAATACTGCATTTATCGAATGCTCCAATTGTATTTGCGGGTCGGTGGGGAAGGAATGGCCAGTATGTTTTTCGTAGATAGACTTGAATTCCAGTACTAGAATCTTCAGGTCCTCTGCATCCAAGTCTAGATCATCGGTGACTTTTTTGGCTTTTTTCATCGAAGCAATTGCTTCTTCAAAGTAGTGATGGTGGACTCCCATCACGACATCTCCAAACATATCAATAAAACGGCGGTACGCATCATAGGCGAAGCGCTCATTCCCGGTTTCCTTGGCAAGTCCCATCACGACATCGTCGTTCAGGCCCAAGTTGAGCACAGTATCCATCATGCCGGGCATGGACTGTGCGGCACCGCTTCTGACAGAGACGAGAAGTGGACGTTCAGGATCTCCCAGCGTACGCCCAAGAGCTTTCTCAAGATGATGTATTCCGTCTTGAATCTGTTCCCGAAGCCCTTCAGGCCAAGTATGCTCGTTGCTACTGTAGAAGCGACAGGCTTCCGTCGTTACGGTGAAGCCAGGGGGAACGGGCAGGCCGATGGAACTCATCTCTGCCAAGTTGGCCCCCTTGCCACCAAGCAAGGCTCTCATTTCTTTTGAACCTTCAGTTGCTCCGTTACCGAAGCGATATACATATTGGGTGGACATGATTAATTTTTTAAATGGTAGTCAGTCTAGTGAAGGCGATTTTCATCACACGGAGCAGCAAATTTAATGCAAAAATCGTTATTGGCACCAACGATACAGTCTATATCTTGGAACGTTGTATCTCGCTGTGCGTGTGAACGGCGCCAGAATTCATTTGCCCTATGTCAAGTTTGGTAATTGTTGAATCTCCTACGAAGGCCAGGACGATTAGTCGGTTTCTGCCTTCATCAAAATATCGGATTATGGCTAGTTGGGGACACATCCGTGATCTGCCCCGAAATGCAAAGGAGATTCCGGCCAAGTATAAAAAGGAGCCCTGGGCCACGCTTGCCGTACAGATTGAGGACGGCGAGTTTAAGCCTCTTTATATCATTCCCCCAGACAAGCGTAAGGTGATCAAAGAACTCAAGGATGCCCTCATTCAGGCTGATGAGTTGTTGATTGCAACGGACGAAGATCGTGAAGGCGAGGCCATCGGTTGGCATCTGATCGAGGTGCTCAAACCGAAGGTGCCTGTGCGCCGAATGGTGTTTCACGAAATTACAAGAAGAGCCATTGACAAGGCGCTCACTAATACCCGTGATGTAAATCAGAATCTGGTTGAAGCCCAAGAATCCCGGAGAGTCTTGGATCGCCTGGTAGGTTACAAGATTTCACCGGTATTATGGAGGAAGATTGGCAAAGGTACCAGTGCGGGGCGCGTCCAGAGTGTTGCGGTCCGGCTTTTAGTTGAGCGCGAAAAAAAGCGTATGGAATTTTTGCCTGCTCAGCATTGGGATCTGGAAGCAACCTTACAGGCCAATACCGACCAATTCAAGGCCACGATGACGCATCTTGGAGATCGGAGGTTGGCGACGGGGCGTGATTTTGATGATAATACCGGTGAGATCAAAAAATCTCTGAAAGATTCAGGGATCCTTCTTTTAGGAAAACAGGAGGCTGATCAATTGGTCGCCCAACTCCCCTCGGCAGATTGGCGTGTTGCCAGCATTACCTCCAAAGAACGGAAGCGAACCCCTGCGGCCCCATTTATCACCTCTTCACTGCAGCAGGAAGGTAGTCGTAAGTTCGGATGGGGAGCTAGCAAAACGATGACGGTTGCTCAGAAACTCTACGAGCGCGGATTCATCACCTATATGCGTACGGATTCGATTACTCTCTCCCAGGAGGCCCTCACTGCGGCGCGTGAAGCAATTGTGCGTACGTATGGGGAGGAGTACTTGAGTAAGCATGTTCGTCGGTACAAGAGCAAAGTAGCGAATGCTCAGGAAGCTCATGAGGCAATCCGCCCTGCCGGCCGGGAGATGAAGACCGCCAGTCAACTCGGATTGCACGGAGATGAAAGGAAATTATATGACCTGATCTGGAAACGCACGGTCGCAAGCCAAATGCCAGATGCCAGGATGCGGGATATCAAGGTGATTTCTATGGCTACCCTTCAAGGTAGTCCGCCAGTACATTTTCGATCAACCGGGCGACAAGTGTTATTTCCCGGGTTTTTACTGGTGTACGTTGAGGGCAGTGATAACCCTGAAAAAGTAAAAGAGAGTACTGAGAAGTACCTGCCAGCGCTTGAAGCTCAGCAGCCATTACAGTGTGTGGATCTCGAATCAAAAGACCACGAGACAAAACCTCCTGCCCGCTATACGGAAGCATCGTTGATCAGGAAATTAGAAGAGGAAGGGATTGGTCGCCCCAGCACCTACGCCACCATTGTCAGCACAATCCAGGAACGGGGCAGTGCAATCAAGTCTGGCTCAGCACTCGCTCCAACACTCCGTGGATTTGCGACGAATGCGTTCATGGAGGAACGTTTCGAATCTCTCGTAGATGTCGGCTTTACCGCACAGATGGAGAAGCGTTTGGATGAAATTGCACAGGGCAGGGCAAAGGGACAGGAGTTTCTCTACACGATTGATCAGGGAGAGGAGGGACTCCAGAACCGGGTAGAAATGGCCATGGATCAAGTGGATTCTCGCGCAATCTCCACGATTCATTCCCCCAAATTGAAGCAGTGCATCGTTCGAGTGGGGCGCTATGGACCATATGTGCAGGCAACCATTGACGGAAAGGAGTTGCGGAGTACCGTCCCGGACCACTATTTACCTGCCGATGTTGATGATGAAAAATTGCTTGGTCTTCTCAAAGCAGCAAAAGCTCCCGCCAAACAGTTGGGTATTCACCCTGAAAGTGGCCAAACGATTTTACTCAAGAGTGGTACCTATGGCCACTATATTGAACTTGTGGAACCGGAAGGATCAAAAAATAAACCCCGACGAAAATCAATCCCCAAAGGGGTTCAACTAGAGGATGTAAATCTGGAGCTTGCCTTGGAACTGCTCAGGTTTCCGGTTGAATTAGGGGTGGATGCGAAGACAGGGGAGCGAGTATTCTTTGATAAAGGTCAGTACGGGCCATTTGTAAAGCGAGGAAAACTAAATGCATCGGTTGGAAAAAATCGAGGTTTAGGAGAGATCACGCTGGACGAGGCGATTGAGCTACTGAACAAGAAGGCTGCAAGCCCCCGCAAGAGTGGGAGGGGGCGAAGGCGGTCAAAAAAGAGATAGGGCAACACCCTTGACTCCGATTTATTGACTTTTTGGGGACAATTTCCTATCCTCAGCTTGGCAATTCCGCACATTTGTTCCGACCCGATGAAGAACCACGCTGTAAGCACACCCTCCGCCAACGCAAGGATTGTACTGTACGGAGCCATCGTCCTAGTAGCCATCTATGGGTTGTTGATGTCCGCCACCACGCTTGCTGCTCAGACGATAGTTGAGAGTGAAGAACCAAGTCGCTCTGACCTGACCCTGTCGGACGAGCCGTTGGCGCGTATCGGTGTCCTTGAAGGTCCAATGGAATACATGTTCGGCGAAATAACCGGCGCGATTCGGCTCGAAGACGGAAGTGTAGTTGTGGCGGATGAGCAGAGCTATGAAGTTCGGATGTTCGACGCCAGTGGTCGGCATTTGTGGACAAGCGGACAACAAGGCGAGGGACCAGGAGAGTATGGGGGACTCCGGTTGCTGAGAGGTTGTCCGGGAGCCGCCATCACGGTTTTCGACTGGCATTTGGACCGAATTACCGAACTCGACGCGGAGGGCGACTTGATCGACACCCGGAGGCTCAGCGAGGCCGGAGTAAATCCGTACAGCGAGCCCATGTGTGCACCCGATGCCAGTTTAATTTTCACGCCTTGGCCGGACCGCACGGACTACGCATCCTTGAAGGTGGGTGAGATCTTCCGCTGGAGCATGTCGCTGAGCCGGACGCAGGGTGACAGTGTGATGATCCTGCGTTCTGGGATACCCGGTACGGAGCGTTTCTTTTATGGTGGGGGCACCGGGCCGAGGGAGTGGGGAAAGGTCATGGTCTTCGCGGCGACTGACACTGGCGTGTGGTACGGGTCGGGCGATGACTACGAACTCGAACACGTCGACTGGAGTGGTCGTGTCACGCGCATTGCGCGGTGGACCGGACCAGACCGGGAGGTGACAACTGGGCATCTCGACCGCTATCTGAACGCCTACTTGGCCCGGTACGACACACCTGCGGAGCGCCAGCGCTTCGAGAGGGAGCGTTGGCCGGACATTCGGAATGACCTACCGGAGCAGTTTCCCGCCTTCGAAACGGACGGGCTTATGGCGCTGCCGGACGGCAGCCTGTGGGTCACCACCTTCGGTTGGCGGTCGCTGGACCAGGAACTCCACCTGCTGCACCCAAGCGGCGCGTGGGTGGCTCGCCTCATCGTCCCCGCGCGCTCGACGCTACTGGATGCCGGGTCGGACTGGGTACTCCTTTTGGAGCGCGGCGAATTCGGTGAGCACAGCGTGGCTGTGTATAAGTTGGTGGAGGCGGGCGATGCCGGTTAGTGCGGATGGCCGGATCGGGCCTGTCACCAAACGGGAAACCAAATGCGAACTCCCTCCTCCACCGCGCGAGATCTTCCGGCGGTGAGGTAGTCGGCGCCCGGCCATGGGACCTTTAATGCTATGATATCAATTTAATTCGCTTTAGGTAACCGAATCTTTGATATGTATAAAGCGCGCATCACAGTTACGCTCCGCCCGGCCATATTGGATCCACAGGGAAAAGCTACGCATCATGCATTGCAGAATTTGGGCTTTGACCAGATAAGCTCTGTTCGAATTGGCAAGTACATGGAACTTCAGGTCTCTGCAGATACGGAAGAGGATGCAGAGTCTGTGACACGTGCCGCCTGCGAAAAGTTACTTGCCAATCCGATTATGGAAGATTACAAGGTCCAGATTGAACCGGTAAGTTAGGAGGTCGGAGAGTCTCTGACTACACCCTCTTTACAGAGTGCGTCAAAAAATGTGTCACGTGTTGTTCCGTGGGCACCAATTGTCCAATTAATCATCGGATCGGACGCGTCGAAAAGTCTTTCTGCAGAGAAGGGAAGTCACGAAATAGTTCTTTCTGTCCCCCAGTGCGCTCATACATCACCTCACTTTTGACTCCTGCTACTGCCATCCTTGAGTAGGTGCTCAACTTCGATTCCTTCCTGTACTAGGGCCTCCCCAATCATACCGGATCGGTGGCACTGTGTTGGATTTGCCTCGGCACATAGCAGGCAGACGATATAATTTCGCTCGCAGGCCGAACGCAAACGTGCAATACCCTCCTTGAAGAAAGGCATTGCGCGCACCTTCTCGTAATTCACATGGTTATTATCGTAACAAGATTCATCGTCCGGGCGTCCGCCCAACTGGTGTCCCATGAATCCATACTTCAGTCCTGCGTTGCGAAGTGCTGTTGCCAGTGGTTTTCGTGCAAACTCAGGCTGATACTTGGAGTAAGAAACCGAGCGAACGTCAATCACAAACTGGATCTCTTTAGCTCGTATCTGGCGCACAATTTCGTCCACTGTGCGTCCCCCGTGTCCGACCGTATATACACGAAATTTAGACATGTCAATTCAAAGATAGGCGATGATGTGTCAGTTGTCGAGTTACCTGCTTATAAGGCCCAGCTCCGGTCAAAAGATTCGGTTAAATACGTAATTGCCAATAAATTTGCCATCGTAACCGTAGACATGAACTTGTGTATCCATTAGATCGACGTAGCACATAGTACCATTGTGATCGATATCAAAATTCACCAATAACCCGATCATTTCATATGCATTACCCTCATCAACACCTACCGTTGCTATATCCATCATGTCCCAACTCGAAGCGGGGATCCGAGGAAATAGGAGTATATTCTTTCGTCGGATGAATTACCGACTGAGCAGATGTTTTTAACGGAGGCAGCAGAACCACGACCGATAGAACAAGACCACGTCTGACGCAAAGCAGCAACTGCCCAGCATGAGGGAAGACGCGGAAATTCGGGTTAGTTCAGAAACTTGTAGCTGAACTTGAGCAACAGCACGTTCACAGGGGGGAGATTGAACGTGTCGGCCAACTGGTTTGACGTGGTTTGATCAAAGGGAGAAATACCGCCCACATCAAACAGGTCTGCGTCATCACTCGTTGAGCGGGCTTGTGACCACACCAGGTACAGCACAGATCCTGGACGGTACTCCCAGCGCAGTACGGTGTTGGTCTGGAATCTGCTAAAGGCAAAATCGTACTGCTTGGGCCATGCAGGAACCGGGACGAGCGTGTCCCGATTTTGTAGTACTTCAAAGCTGGTGTATTGTCCGCGGGCTGCAAAAAGTTGCCCGTAGAACTGGATCACTAAGTTGGGAGACAGGGTGATGCCAGTACGCAAGGTAATATCAGCAGACCGCGTATTGCGATGACCAAATAGGGGCACGTAATGATTGCCCTCGTCGTCCCAGGGCTCACGTGCCGAGAGTGCATTGTTGAGTGCCGCATTGGTAGGAATTGGACGCCATGCCTCTATCTCGGACGGATCATCATTACTTTCTTCTCCGATCAATAAAGTATTCCCACTGAAGGAGAGGGCTTCATTGGCGGCCCATTCAGTAGTATTGATTTCACGACCCAGCCCAACCTCCAGAGACAGGTTGAGTTTGGGAGTAGCAGTCCACTCCAGTTCCAGTTCAGGCTCTACGACTCGTCCTCCATCCGCAAACATAACTCCCGCAATAGCGGGCTCGAGGGTCCATTTACGGCGGGTATCGGTTCTGTATCCAACCTCGAATTCGAACTCCCGCGGGCGGGCCCGTGCGTCCAATCCCCGAGTTTCGTATTCATTGTATCCCCCGAAGAGATAGTCAGTCTGGAAATTCACTTCCACCTCACTGTAGCTGTTCAGGGTCCAGTCAGAACGAAAGAATGTGCCAACACCATCGTGCAGTCGCTCGTCGTAGGAAAAGCCGCCCCCACTGAACAAAAAAGCAGATGCACGGCGGAAAGGTCCAAAGGGCGCCCCTCCATTAATTTGGTGGAAGACTCCACCAGAGAAATTTACATAATTATTTTGGCGTAGGCGTCCAATGTCATTGGGGTTATATCCATCGCTGATGACCGCCACGTCGGCGGAAAAATTCCATATACTACGTTGGCGATCTGCACTGAGCGTCAATGCATATCCCTGTTCGGACTCGCCATCTTCGATGCGATGAGTTCCACTAAACTGCCCCGAAATACTGTACATATTGTCCAAGATGCGGATGTCCCAGTCGGTCCCACCCGTATAACTTCGTTCACCATGTTTGTTGTCATAGAGGGTTGCGATGCCACCGATACTGGAGAGGGTACCGATACGTTGCCGTACACGACCAACACTATAGAGGTTCTCTGGGTTGTAATCATCTCCCGTAGACGCACCAAAGAACCCAAAATCGAGCCCTTTTTCTGTTCTTCCAGAGAGTTTGGCTGCACCTAATACAGCGGCGTGTGAGCCAACGCGTCGTGTATACAAGAGCGACCCTCCTCGTACGACGTTGTAATTGAAGATAGACACACCCTCTGTGAAGAATGGTCTTCTTTCAGGAAAAAAGGTCTCAAAAGCCGTCAGGTTCAGCTCGGCAGGATCCGCCTCGACCTGTCCGAAGTCTGGGTTAATCGTTGCGTCAAGCGTGACGTTGGAGGAGATTCCGATCTTCACGTCAGCTCCCACATCTCCAGAATAGGATGAGGTAGATTCTTCAGAGTCACGGGTAGTACTCCCAACCGTGTACGGGGTGACTTGAATGTTTCGTCGGGGACGAATTTCGATAATTCCTTCCAGGGTACCATATTGTGCAACCACCCCACTTCTGCGTTCAGCTCGTGGTATGAGTACCCAGTCGCTTACCTCCCCAAGTCTCGGAATGACACGTCGAAAATTGATCCCCCAGCGCTGGTTAGGTGTATCGGAAAATCGGAGCATCGTAAAGGGGATTCGCATTTCTACGACCCATCCCTCCGGAGTACTACGCACAGCACTTCGCCAAACTGCATCCCAGGAAGTGTCAAAATCAAAGCCCCCACCTCCTCCGCCTCCACCAGGCCCACCGCCAGTGTAAATTCCATCTGCCTGCACGCCCGCCGCATTGACTCCAAAATTATATGCCGTCTTGCGATCCAGATAGGAGTCAATGGATGCGATAAACCAGTCCGCCTGGTTGAATTCATCTCGGCGACCCAGTGTGCGTCGAATCTGTTCAGGTTCCGTATCCCGGAGAACGGCACTGATGAAAATCTGACTCTCTCCGTAAAGAACACGAACCTCAGTCTGCTGGGTGGCGGGATCTCCTTCATTCGGTGAGTATTGGGTAAAATCCGTGGCGATAGCCGCACCAAGCCATGCTTCTTCATTGAGCACGCCATCTATCTCGATATTCTGCGAGACGTAAGATGCGGAAAGCCTACAGTCCTCAGGGCAGTTGTCAGGGAGGACTGCCGAGGGTAGAGTACCCATCAACAAAGCCGATACTATGAGGAGCATTGAATAAAATCAGGGTAAATTTTTGTTATGTATGCTCTGAAACACGTGAAACGCGTTCGCCCGCGCTTACGGCCAATTGATCGACCCGGTTATTGAGTTTATTGTTCGCGTGGGCTTTAACTTTGATCCATTGGACGCTATGTTTTTGGGTTTCATTCCATAGGGCCTGCCAGAGATCTTGATTTTTCACTGGCTGGCGATTTGTAGTCATCCAGCCGTTTGAACGCCATTTATCGATCCAGCCATCCGTAAACGCTCGTTTGAGATATTGACTATCCGTATGAAGTTTTACATCGCAACGCTCTTTCAAGGCTTTCAAAGCCTGCAAAGCTGCATTCAGTTCCATGCGATTATTCGTCGTTTCCAGTGAGCCCCCTGAAAGAACACGTTCCTCCGTTCCGTACCGAAGGATGGCGGCCCAGCCGCCTGGTCCGGGATTACCTTGACAACTCCCATCCGTATAGATCGTTACCTTCTTCACTGTCTCAATGCGATTTATAGATCAAGTTACCGTTTATGTACGAAGTGGTCATGGGGGTGCTGGAAGCGTAGCATTTCGGCGTGAAAAATATGTTCCAAAGGGCGGTCCGGCAGGAGGAAATGGCGGGCAAGGCGGTTCTGTAATTCTCCAGGCAGACAAACATCTGTATACGCTGCTGGATTTGCGATACAACCCACACCAGCGTGCGCCCCGGGGCGAAGGGGGGCAGGGGAACAACCGTGCCGGTAAAGACGGTGGGGACCTGGTTTTGCGCGTACCCTGCGGCACGATTGCCCGGGTGTCGGACAGTGGAGAGCTCTTGGGTGAAGTGGTAAAGCATGATGACCAGCTTGTACTCGCGAAAGGCGGGCGGGGTGGCAAAGGAAATACATTCTTTAAATCTGCTACGCGACAGGTTCCCCGTTATGCTCAACCTGGAGAGCCGGGTGAGGAAAAAACGATCCAACTGGAGTTAAAGATGTTGGCGGATGTCGGCCTGGTCGGATTTCCAAATGCGGGTAAAAGCACGTTAGTTGCCTCTGTTTCTGCTGCGCGCCCGAAAATTGCCGATTACCCATTTACCACACTTGCCCCAAGCCCTGGTGTCGTCCGTGTAGATGAATATGAGTCATTCGTGATTGCTGATATTCCCGGCATTATTGAGGGGGCAAGTAAGGGGAAGGGGTTGGGGCTACGCTTCCTTAGGCATATTGAGCGCAATGCAGTACTGCTATTTTTAATCCCGGTGATCTCTGACGATATTGTCTCTGAATTTGAGAATCTTATGCAGGAATTACACAATTATGACCCAAAGCTTTCTCAGAAACGTCGATTTATTGCGCTGTCAAAAGCAGACTTGCTCCCCGAAGAAGAACATGCATATTATCTCGATCAGGCTCGCCGCCGGTTTGGTTCACAAGAGGATGTATTTCTGATTAGCGCAGTAGCCGACTTTGGATTAGATACATTAAAGCGGGAGTTGTGGAAATGTGTTCAAGAGGAGCAGCTGCAGAGCGAATCATGAAGAAACAAAATGTCCTGGTTGCCAAAACTGAGCAGCGTTTGGATGTGGCCTTGGCATGCATGCCCGATATTGGGTCTCGGAATCAGGCACAGAAAGTCATTCGAGCTGGCGGTGTGACGGTAGATGAAAAAACTGTGGTGCGTCCATCCCATCCCGTAACCCCAGGTCTCGTCATTCGGTGGACATCGCCCACCGTGGAGCCAATGAGTCTTCTTCCTCAGGCATTGCCGTTGGATATTGTCTATGAGGATGAGAGCCTTCTAGTGATCAATAAGCCTGCGCGGATGCCGGTTCATCCTGGAGCAGGGAGACCAACCGGAACCTTGGTAAACGCATTACTGCATCATGTGGACGGAGATTTACCACATGCGCTGGATGAGCCCTTTCGCCCAGGGATTGTTCACCGGCTGGACATGGATACGACGGGGCTTTTGGTTGTTGCCAAAAACGATGCGGCGCACCGTGCGTTACAGTCCCAATTTGAAGCGCGATCCGTTGATAGACATTATGTTGGAATCGTTTGGGGAGTGCCAGATCCCCGATCAGGTACCATAGATGCTCCAATTAGTAGATCTGCACGTAACCGGACTATAATGGCAGTACGTCCTGATGGCCGTCATGCAATCACACATTATGAAACACATGAAATTCTGGGTCCAGCCGCTTTGGTACAGTTCAAGCTGGAGACGGGCCGAACCCATCAAATCAGGGTGCATTTGAGCCACATGGGACATCCACTTGTCGGAGATGCAGCGTATGGAGGAGCGACTATCAAGCATGGCCCCGTTACAAGAAATCGGCGGGCATTTTATGCGAATATCTTCGATGTATTGGATAGGCAGGCACTGCACGCACGGTCGCTGGGGTTTTGTCACCCCGATTCTGGGGATAGGATGGAATTCGTGGCAGACCTTCCGGAGGACATAGTCTGGACTAGAGAGCAGTTGCGCAAAGATGTTGCTCACTTCCGAGGTTGATAAACCAATAATCCAGTGAAGAGCACTTTTCAGACAATAGAGGGAACGAACGATCTGCTGCCTGGCGCCCAGAGGGCACTGGTACGCACAGAGGTATGGCGTTATGTAGAGCGTGTGATTCATGAGGTCATGCACCGGCATGGATTTTCAGAAATCCGGACTCCCGTTTTAGAGCCTACCGGACTCGTTGCACGGGCCATTGGGCAACTTTCTGATATTGTCTCCAAGGAGATGTTTACGTTTGAGCGCGGAGATACGAGTTATGTCCTGCGACCAGAGCTGACTGCCCCCATCATGCGATCCTATTTACAGCATCATTTGGATCAGCAGCCGGGGGTACAGCGACTGTACTATATCGGTGCCTGCTTTCGGGCCGAGCGCCCACAGAAAGGACGATATAGGCAGTTCCACCAATTCGGAGCAGAAATCATCGGGACCGAAGATCCAAGAGCAGATGCAGACATCATCGCGGTGATGATGGAGGTTTATCAGGCGCTCGAGCTTCTAGGGACCAAGCTTATCATCAACACACTTGGAAGTGCGGAGACCCGGCCAAAATATCGCGAGGCATTAGTCAATTACCTTGAGCCACACCGGGAGAATCTAACCAAGGTCAGTCGTGAGCGTCTCTCTCGTAATCCGCTTCGGATCCTGGACACAAAAGTCGAGGCAGAACGCAAGATTCTTGAACAGGCTCCCTGTTTACATGATTACCTTGACGAAAAGAGTCAGGTGAACTACGAGGCCCTTAAGAGACTTCTTGAGTCGATAGGGATTACGTACGTAGAGGATCCAATGCTCGTTCGCGGGCTGGATTACTATACCCGCACGGCCTTTGAGCTTGAGCATGACGGCATCGGAGCACAGAGTGCACTGGCCGGTGGGGGGCGCTACGACCTCCTGGCCCCTGCAATCGGGGCAAAGAAGCCTGTCCCTGCCGTTGGTTTTGCGGCGGGCATAGAGCGCCTCATTCTTGCCATGGAAGGATCGGAGTTGTCGCTACCGGAGGCGGATTCATTTGATGTATGGATGATCGCACTGGGAGATGCAGCGGGTGAAAAAGCATTTACATTTGTGCAAGCTCTTCGAAGGGCAGGGGTACGGGCAGGCCTGGAGTTAACTAGCCGCTCAATGAAGGCACAAATGCGCCTCGCAAATCGCGCAAACGCAAGTTGGGTTGTCATCCTGGCCGAGGAGGAGATGAAAACCGAAAAAGCAACTGTCAAGAATATGGTCACCGGGGAACAGACGGCCGTTCAATTTTCTAGATTAATACAAAACCTGACTGGAAAACTCAAATAATTATGTATCCACGTCTCCTTGAGATTCCGATCCCCATTGAATTTTTGGGCATGGAGTCGATTACGATCTATTCATTTGGTGCAATGATGGCCACCGGGTTCCTGGTGGCGGCTTGGCTCATGCGACGTGAGCTTGATCGATTATATCAAAAGGGAAAGCTTCAATCTGTACAGATTGAAGCAAAGAAAGGGCGTAAGCAAAAACAAAACGTCGATACAAGTCCGGCATCGCTGGTGGGCACAATTACAGTGATTGCGGTTATTGGAGGCATTATCGGGGCAAAGGTTTTTCATATTCTGGAAAATTGGGGAGATTTCATGGTTGACCCCGGTGGAATGATTTTTTCCCAAGGCGGGCTCACCTTCTATGGGGGCTTGATCTTTGCCGCAGTCGGAATTATCTGGTATGTTCGCAAGCACGGCGTTCACTTACCTCTTTTTATTGATGCCACACTGCCGACAGTCATGTTGGCGTATGGGATTGGACGGATTGGGTGTCATCTCGCGGGGGACGGAGATTGGGGGATCCCCTCAAATCCAGACATACAACCAAGCTTTATACCGGATTGGCTGTGGGGAGAGACCTATCCGAATAATATTCTTGGCCAGACATTGCCCGAATCTGGTGTTTATCCAACATCCATCTACGAATTTGTGATGGCGACAGTATTATTTGCAGTGCTGATGAGCTTACGTAATCATCCATTCCGTGCAGGTTGGCTGGCATCACTTACCGTACTGTTTTTTGGGGTAGAACGTCTTTTGATTGAGCAGATCCGGGTCAACAATGTGTTTGAATTTATCGGTCTGGAGGTCACACAGGCGGAAGTGATCTCGGTGATCATGATTCTTATGGGGATCGCGGGGCTGGTATTTACAACCCGGAAGAAATAGCATGACCCAGACCACTGCGGCGCAGTCGCTCGGGGCCTGGCTCAAAGAGGCAGATCGCTGTGTGAGCACATGGGAAGCACGTTGGGGTCCCTATGAGCCGCATCCATCTCTCCGTGTAGATCATGAGGCTCTGAGCGCCTCGTATGAAGCCTATGTGAATCGGCTCACGGGGAATTATCCTTTCTTCCACCCCCGTTATGCAGGACAGATGCTCAAGCCACCGCATCCAGTTGCGATTCTGGGTTACCTTACGGCAATGCGCATTAATCCGAACAACCATGCGCTGGATGGTGGGCCGCCAACGGCGGCAATGGAAAAAGAGGTAGTCATCGAACTGGCCAAGATGTTCGAGTTCCCGATAAATGCGTTGGGACATCTGACCAGTAGCGGAACGATTGCCAATCTGGAGGCGCTCTTTGTAAGCCGGGAGGAGCACCCAGACAAAACGATCGCGGTCAGCCAGGAAGCCCATTACACGCATGCCCGCATGGGCCATGTGCTGGGTGTATCGGTAGAGAATATTGCCGCTGATACAAATGGTCGAATGGACCTGGAAGCACTCGAAAAGGCTCTCCGGTCGCGGAAGATCGGAACGGTGGTTCTGACTGCTGGCACGACCGGCTTGGGAACGGTAGATTCGATAGCAGAAGCGATCCCTCTGTGCCGGCAATATGGTGTGCGAGTTCATGTGGATGCTGCATACGGAGGGTTCTTCAGATTGCTGAGCAGGAGCGAGATATTGGATCCTGTAGTTGCCAGAAATCTTGATGCAGTCAAAGACGCGGATTCAGTTGTTTTGGACCCCCATAAACACGGACTTCAGCCATATGGCTGTGGATGCGTTCTCTATCGTGACCCAACGATGGCAAAGCACTATTTGCATGATTCTCCATACACTTACTTTACGAGTGAGGACCTGCATCTGGGTGAAATCAGCCTGGAGTGCTCACGGGCCGGCGCGGCAGCAGGGGCATTGTGGCTGACTCTGCAGCTGTTACCATTGTCTGCAGATGAGGGGCTGGGCCCTATACTCTCTTCCTGTTTAGAGGCCGCACAGCGTTGGCATGCTGCACTGGAGGATACCCCACTCAGAAGCTGGGGAAAGCCGGAACTGGATATCGCGTGTTATTACCCCGAGGCGAATCCAAATTCTGCCAGCGCTATTGACCGGGCTTCTCAGGCACTTTTTGAAAATTCGATGGCTTCCACGACGAACCCGGTGTTTCTGAGCGTTCTTCGTGTACAGTCGGCAGATTTACGTGCCCGCACGCCCGATATGGAGATGGATCAGGAGAGTGTTCGAATTCTGAGAAGTGTCCTGATGCGTCCTGAGCAGGCGAATTTTGCAGAGTCGCTGGTAGACTCCCTAGTGGGTTTTGTACAGTCTCATGTCCGTTGATCCCCCACTTATCATTGCCGGACGCAATGCAGTCCGGGAGGCATTGGAGCGCACCCCCGAATCACTGGAGAAGGTATGTCTTCAACGAGATGCTCGCGGTTTGAACCAAATTCGAAGCCTTGCAACCAGAGCGGGGATTCCGGTTCAAATGTTGCCAAAGGACGGACTACGGCGTTTGGCAGATGGGATGACGCATCAAGGAGCTGTAGCATTTCAGGCTGCGTTTTCCTATGCGGATTATTCGGTGATGTTAAAAGACATTGCAGCAGACCTTGATACGGTACGGGCACAGCGCCCGCGGTTATTGTTGTTGGATGGGATTCAGGATCCCCGAAATTTTGGCGCTATCGTCCGTTCGGCTGTTGCATTTGGTGTTCAGGGACTCATTGTATGCGCTCATCACATGGCCCCGGCCAATGCGGCTATGGTCAAGGCTAGCAGTGGCACTGCGCTGCGGATGCCGATTGCTCGCGTTGGTCGACTTGCAGATGTAATTCCCGAGCTAAAAGAACGGGGTTATTTTGTGTATGGTACAGCGGCCCACGGAGCGCATTCGATCTGGGAGATGGACTGGAACTGTCCTGTCGCACTGGTGATCGGTAGTGAGGGGAGAGGATTATTCCCGGATACGGAACGCATTTGTGACCGTCTGGTCTCGATTCCCATGGACGGGGATGTCGAATCACTGAATGCGTCCGTCGCGACCGGTGTCCTCTTGGCGTTGGCTTTTCAGCCGGGCTATAGGGGCTAAACGAAAAAATAGTTTTTTGTCGCGCCCAAGCAGAATCGGTGATGATCTGCTCCAATTCAATCGAGGAATCAGTCACTATCTGCCTAGTTCAGCCATCACTTGCTGCACTTGGTCTCCGAATGTGCGCGCTCTTTCAATGACCTCTTTTTCGTCCACGGTGAGGACTTTACGGTCTTGAACGACGATACGGCCATTCACGATTACAGTATTGACATCGCTTCCACTAACCGCGTACACCAAGTGTGAATAGACACGATAATGCGGTGTCAGTCCCGCACGATCCATGTCAACAAGTACGACATCGGCGCGCTTCCCCGGTTCTAACGAGCCAATCTCTTCGTGCAGATTCAGTACTCTTGCACTGCCCATGGTCGCCATTCGGAAAACGGTTTCCGCTGGCAGGGCAGCGGGGTCGCCGAGCGCCAATTTATGAACCTTTGCAGCGGTATCCATTTCATCAAACAGATCGAGATCATTGTTGGAGGCGGGACCATCTGTTCCGAGTCCCACTGGAATTCCTGCAGAGAGTGCCTTGGTGATCGGGGCGACCCTTTCGATTCCAAGTTTCATGTTACTCTGAGGGTTATGTGCGATTCCGGCACCGCTTGCAGCAATTTGTGAAACGTCTTCGTCTGACAGGTAGATCGAATGGGCGAGCACGGTCCCAGGCCGGAGCGCACCAATAGAGTCGAGCGCCTCAATGACTCCCATGCCAGCTAACTCACGAAAGGTTGGGTTCTCGGAGGAATCTTCAAGTACGTGGATTTGAAATGGAGCACTATAGCGCTCTGCAAGCCGGAAAGCAGCTTCGATATCTGAAAGAGGTGTGGTATAAACTGCATGGGCAGCGACAGACGGAACTACAGTGGGATGGTCTTGATACTGCTCCATGAATTCTGCCGCATCCGATAGGGATTCTTCGGGAGAGGCGTAGTCTGGCGCGGGAAAGCCGATGACGTGTGGGCCAGTTACGATGCGAATCCCAGCTTCGGCCGAGGCTCTCACAATATCATCACGGAAGTAGTACATGTCCGCAAAGGTGGTGGTGCCACTTTTCAGCATCTCAATAGATGAGAGCAAGGTGCCCCAGTACACAAAATCCGGCTCCACAAGTGCAGCCTCTGCTGGGAAGATGTAGTCATTGAGCCAGGTGAGTAGGGGGAGGTCGTCAGCCAGTCCACGCAGAAGAGACATGGCCGCATGCCCATGGGTATTGATCAGGCCGGGAATCACAAGATGCCCAGTTGCATCAATTCGCATGACTCCTTCCGGTCGAGGTGCATCAAACTCAAGTAACGCAGCAATGCGATCATCCTCAATTAGCACTGCGCCACCTTCGAGGATCGTTCCAGTGCTATCCATCACTACGACCGTTCCACCGTCGATCAGAATGGGGCGGGTGTCACCCTCCCCAAGTTCGCGATCTCCCGTACATCCCATACTCAAGGTCAGAAGCAATGCGATCAGCCATTTCGAATGAGTAGGGATGCGCTTATTAATATTAATGCCTTGGTACATAGAGAAATCCTTAGCAGTATGGGTATTTACACTGCGATGTGTTTCGGTGACAAGGAAGATGTTTTTCTTCTACACTGCCAGAGAGTATAGGTTTTTCCAGAATTATTGAGATTTTTCGGACGGGTCCGTCGTCGCCAGCGGGCTTGGTGGGCCGTTCTGGGTGGAAATGGGATAGGCTGCCACGCACCAGAATTGTCCCCTTTGGATAGCAGCATTGCGTTCCCTTGGTCCGCAATCTTATTGCGGGAAGTTATCAACCTTTAGCTACAATATTGCGGTGGGGCGGCACATACTTTCGTTAGACCCACGGTTTGATCTTCTTCAAACCTTGGCACGTGAGGTAATCGCAGAAGTCAATAGAATCACTCCTCCAATAGCAAGGTAAAGGATCAGTTGTGCGCCGTGAACGAAAATAGCATAGGCCGCCGCATCCGGCCGCGCGATCCCGTACACGGATGTCAGTGTCAGGATGGTAATACCGTGGAAGGAGCCCAATCCGCCCGGCGTAGGAACCAGGATGCCCAGCACCCCGATGAACATGATTGCCAGACCATCCCAGTAGGATAAATCTAGTTCAAACATTACCAGTGGGATGTAGGCCATAAAGCCGTACATCAGCCACATGATTACCGTTGTCCAGATCAGTCGCCAGCGTTTGGGCGTACGGTATACCGTTTTAATTCCGTTGGCAAATTGGGTGATTAGTGCTGAAAGTCGATTACGCAGGGATGCAGTGAACTTCAAGCGGAGTCCAATATAGATTATGATCGCAATCATCAGACAACCGACTGCAATCCATACCCATGGCAGTTGTCGTAATGACAATAGCTCAAACAGAGACTGCAGTTGTTCACGGATGAATACCAGAGTGATGAGCAGGCCAAAACCCAACACAAGGAGATCAGCGATACGCTCAATGGCCACCGTTCCCAATAGTGCAGAGAATGAGAGTTTTTTCCTAGTTGACAAATGCGTACACCTGGCAATCTCCCCGGCACGAGGTATTACATAGTTGACCATGTTTCCGACCATGACGGATGCAAACAGATCCAGTGTGGAGACCCGGGATTTGGAGTCCTCGGGGAGTGCGATGATCAATGCCTGCCATCTGTATGCCCGGATCCAATGACTCAGCAAGGTGACTCCAATCACAGGCAGAATCCACCCATAGTGTGCAAAGCGCACGGATTCAATGAATTGTGCAAATTCAACGTCGCGCAGGGACAGCCAGATTAAAAATGCCGCCAGGAGGAAGGATAGCAGCAGTATATGCAGGCGAACTGGACGAGTCACGATCGCAGGTCAATGACTTCAGCCCCCTCAGGTGCTCTGAATTCAAAGGTCTCAGGGGGGATGGGTAGGCCGACACGAATATTCTCCAGTTCAATCTCCGTACGAACGGAGCTTTGATCCAGAGCAACGATCTGTTTAATCATACGATCATGTTCACGGATCCAGAGTGTCAGCGAAGAAATTGCAAAATCCTCTTCCAGGGGGTAGAGCTCAAGCCGAAAATAAGGGACCCCGTCAAGGATTTCACGCGAGGAAGCGTGGGGATGGTAGAGTTCTCCGTAGGAACGAAAAAGTGCACCAGGAGAATAGGCCAGACCATCCCTATCTACCGTGGTCATGAGGACTTGGTTGTCTGCTGCGCGATAAATCCATACTTCTTCACCTTGTCCAGTGATGACTTCATGAAGCGTTTCAATACGGTAACGGTCACCCCAAAGCTGTACCGTTCCCGTCAGGGTTTGTGATCCATCCCAGGCTTCAGACGTGAGGTGATGCACAAATGTGGCCTCCATGGTATTCTGATAACGGGCGACTACCTCGTCCAACAGCGCCACTGGAGATGGCACCTGCGCCAGAACACCGGTAGACACTGGAACGATGTACCCAATAAGAATAAGAGCTACTCTCAGCCCCGAGGCAGAACGAATCATAGGAGTCGTACTATAACTCAACGTGTGGTGTTCGCTTAGTCTCAGGTCCAACATAACCACAAGAGTGTCAGATTCCAAGTTCACAATAATCAGTGGTGGTCAGACGGGGGTGGACCGCGCAGCGCTTGATGTTGCGATCAAATGGGGACTTCCCTACAAAGGTTGGTGTCCTGCCGGGCGCTGGGCAGAAGATGGGAAAATCCCGGGACGATACCTGCTTCGTGTAACCCCGGAGTCAAATCCAGCACAGCGCACGGTCTGGAATGTACAGGAGAGTGACGGCGTACTCATTTTGGGCGGAATAGAGGACTCAGAAGGGACCCAGCTTGCCCGGAAAACAGCAGAAGAACTGCATCAACCTGTTCTTCATGCAGAATTGGGAGATCCTGTCGAATTGGTCATTCAGTAGGTGCGGGCCTTGGAATCTGGTATCGTGAATGTAGCGGGGCCACGCGAGAGCGAACATCCTGGGATCTATGAAGGGGCGTTCGAATTTCTGGACAGGGTCGTTCAAGGTTACTTGGCCGCAGAGAGAAATACGTCCTGAAGTGCATCAATATCTGCACCGGTGTTATATACGTTTGGAGAAATACGTATTCCACTGCCGCGCATAGAGACAGAAATTTGTTGTCGTGCCAATTCGCTGCTCAGGTGGGTCTGATCGACATGTTCTGGCAAGGTGATTCCAAATAGGTGTGAAAAGCAGGAGTCGTGAATCGTATATCCCCTTCTGCGAATGGCGGGTAGAAAATCCTTGATCAGGCTGGAGCAGTACGCCTGAATTTGTTGAGGCTTCCAGTCAAGTATCTGTTTCAGGGCTTTGACCATCATCGCGGTTTGTGCGAAGCTGTTCGTTTGGCCCCGATCGAATCGAGCTGCCCCAGGGCGATACCGGTCGGTATAGTTAGTCAGGTTTCCAAAATTATCGCTGCCATCCCTTGCGAGCCAGCCTTCCTCGAGGGGAACCCCGTCGATAAACGACTCCCCCATGTACAAGAATGCAGTTCCGTAGGGCCCTAAGAGCCATTTGTATCCAGCGCACACCAAAGCGTCCGGCTTAATTGCCTGGAGATCGAAGGGCAGTGCTCCAATAGACTGTGTCCCATCAAGAATGAGGTATGCTCCGACATCATGCGCACGCTGGCTGATTTCAACCAGATCAAAAGAAGACCCATTCGCCCAATGGAGAGTCCCGATCGCAACAACGGCTGTCCGGTAGGTAATGGCCTCAAGTATTTTTTGCGTCCACTCTCCACCATGACTGGTCACGGTCCGGATTGTCGCGCCGGTCTCGTTTGACAATCTTTGCCATGTATACACGTTGCTTGGAAACTGACCATGCGCGAGGATAATGTTGTCGCCGGAGCCGACGGATAGGTTATGTGCAATCGTTGCGATCCCATAGGAAGTTGCCGGAATCAAGGCAACATTCTCTGATTTTCCATTGATAAGCTGTGCGAATAAGGTTCGGGCGTGATTCACTTCCTCAAAAAACATCGAGGGGGTGATCTGAGATGGATCTCTCTCCAATCGAAGCGCTTCTATACCCGCAAGCTCGACACTGCGCATGAGGGGGGACATAAAAGCGCAGTTGAGATAATGCTTATCAGCAGAGAGAAAGAAATTTTCGTGTTGGCACGTCAACATTCGACTAAGATATGCAAAGACCGATAAGGTTCGTACCTTCTTGTGGAATAAAGCTTACTGTCAGACGATGAACTTAAGAATTTTGATTCTTTTAAGTGCAGTATCCTTCGCCACATTTGGGATCTTGGGTTGTACCCAAATGGGTGGAAGTGCAGATGATGCGCCCCCGGAGTTGGTTTTACCAGAGGGGTTTCGTTCTGAGGTCCTGTATAGTCCAATGCAGACGGACTCTAGTTCTTGGGTTTCCCTGGCGGTAGACGGAGAAGATGGCCTCTTTGCCTCGGATCAATACGGAACACTGTACCACATAAAGCCGGCTCCGATTGGAGGGAATCCCGAGAATACGGAGGTTACCGCATTGGATCTGGAGCTAGGTCATGCGCAGGGATTGCTATGGGCTTTCAACAGCCTTTACGTAGTCGTCAACAGTGAGGAAGGAATTGCTGAACACAGTAGCGGGCTCTACCGGGTTATCGACTCGGATGGTGATGCTGTGTTGGATAGCGTACACACATTGGTACAATTTGAGGGATGGGGAGAGCATGGACCTCATGGAATTGTTCTCGGGCCCGACAGCAGTTCCCTGTATCTGATCGCAGGGAATCATACCGAACTGCCAGGTATCTACACCCCGATTGTCCCTCCAGTTTGGCAAACGGATCAACTGCTTCCAACACTACGTGACCCGCGAGGTCACGCGGCTGATCGGCAGCCACCCGGGGGGTGGGTCATTCGAACGGATTCACTGGCATCCGAACTGGAACTCCTCAGTGTAGGTTATCGCAACGCATACGATCTTGCCTTCAACAGGGAAGGGGAGCTCTTCACATTCGACTCAGATATGGAATGGGATTTAGGTATGCCATGGTACCGGCCGATTCGTGTCGTGCATGTAACCGGAGGAAGTGAATTCGGATGGCGTACAGGGTCTGGTAAATGGGCAGACTATTATCCTGACAATCTTCCAGCTGTAGTGGAAATCGGTCAGGGAAGCCCAACAGGAATTGTATCCGGTAAAAATGCGGCATTCCCACCCAAATACCGCCGGGGGCTCTTTGTCTTTGACTGGAGTTTCGGGACCATCTATCATGTAGCATTGAAGGCGCGTGGAAGTACGTACACGGGAGTGGTGGAAGAATTTCTGAGTGGTGTACCGCTACCGGTTACCGATGGGGTGATCGGACATGATGGGGCGCTTTATTTTGCAACGGGAGGTCGCCGGCTCAACTCGTTCCTTTTTCGGGTCTACTATGAGGGTGTGACAGAACTGGAATCTGATACTGCTCCTGAGCGTTCGCCGCAACAAGTGCTACGACATTCCCTGGAAGCTCTGCATCGCGAGACGACAAATCAAGAGGCACTGGATGCTGCCTGGGCTAGTTTGAATCATAGTGATCGTTTTGTTCGCTACGCGGCTAGAATTGCTATTGAGCATCAGCCGGTCCGTCAATGGCAATCAAGGGCGCTGAGTGAGCCGGATCCAATTCGTAGAATTCATGCCATCATCGCCTTAGCACGCCATGCTGATCAGAGTATGGCGCCCCAGGCCCTGCGAGCTCTGCTGAATATTAATCCATCTGAGCTCTCGCGTGCCCAGGAATTGGATTTGGTTCGAGCAATGGGACTCGTATGTATTCGGCTGGGATTCCCTGAGGACCCGCTTCGCAGTGAGCTCATTGATCGATTGCAAAAGTATTACCCATCGTCGGACGAGGTATTAAATCGGGAATATGGACGCCTGTTGGCTGCGTTACAAGCACCGGGGTTAGTAGATCAGATGGTGGCTCGCTTGTTGGAGTTGAGTGGAGCAGGTCCTGAAGAAGCTTTTTTGATTTCAGGCGAGGTGGCCGAGCGGAGTGAGCAGTATGGCGAAGCAATCACAGAGATGAAAGCCAATCCTCCCAGTCCAGAAGAGATCGAATTGGCCATGAATCTGCGAGGGCAAAAATCAGGGTGGTCAATGGAGTTACGGGAAGATTATTTCATGTGGTTCCATGAAGCGATGCGGCGTAGTGGGGGAGAAAGCTATGTAGGGTTTATCGAGGATATCCGTGCTGATGCGGTCGAGCAATTGACGGACGACGAGAAGGAGGCGCTGGCCGGACTCGTAGACTCTTCACCGGGGCAATCCTTGGCGGATTTACCAGTTCCAGAAGGGCCGGGTAAGGCTTGGAACCGGCAGGAACTCAGCCAAATGCTTGATGATGCACTTGGAGAGCCACGGGATTTTGCACAGGGGGAGGCCATGTATGCTGCTGCATTTTGTAGTACTTGTCACCGAATGGGAACGGCAGGGGGAGCGCAAGGACCGGATCTGACCGGGATTGGGTCAAGGTTTTCTCGCAATGAGATCCTTGAAGCAATTGATTCCCCCAGCGACGAAATCAGTGATCAATATGAAGCTTCCGTGCTGACCTTAAGTAGCGGTGGCAGGGTTGTGGGGAGAGTCCTGCGGGAGGAGGAGGGGCGGGTATTTGTTAGTCAGAATCCCTATGATCCGTCTCAGGAGACCAGTGTAGAGGCTTCAGAGGTTCTTTCCCGTGATGCGTCACCTGTCTCAACGATGCCTTCTAGGTTATTGGATCGATTAAATGAGGACGAAGTAGCAGATTTGATCGCCTATCTTTTGAGCGGCGCAGACGCAGAGCATAAATGCTTTACAGGAGAAGACGGCTGCCAGACCGACGAGGATGAATAAAGCGTAAGTGGGATCGGGAATACGGCGATTTTAGGTCAACTCGAAGTTGGGTCTTCCTCAATAGCGTAGACCGTACTCTGGACGGCTCCCTCAAAAGCAATCCCATTGGAGTCAATGAGGTCGTAGGAGATTTCGAGGATCCAGGTTGGTTCCAGACCAGGAAGACTCAAAGTGACTGTGGAATCTCGGAGAGATACGGCGGCGAGCCGTAGTCTCTGGACATTGTGGCGTTCGGACCCATAACGGCGCGAGCGCTCAAGATCCCAGGTATGTACCCGGTAATTACTCGCCTGGGTCGCAGAAGCCTCTTCAAGTGCAGAGGTGAAAGAGAGTTCGACCGCTCCCTCAAGCACTCGCATGGACTCGGGCATGTGTACTGTCCCACCCGTATATCGAATGCGATAGAGGCCGCCGGTTTGGATCATCTGACTCGTTGCCCACGCGGACATTCCAACGACATAAAGTTGCCCGTCCGCAGGATTCATGCGTCCTCGCATTAGGCCAGTTGGGAAATCCGGCAAAGGGAGTTGCACAATCCCAGCTTGCTGTACTCCCCCCACCGATTGGGGCATCACAAGGAATATACGACCGTACCCATAAGAGAAACTGAGAAGTTTGTTGGACAGTGGCCCCCAGCGATCACTTGTTGTCCAGAGTAGCTCAGCAGGTGAGCGGTCATACCTCATGTCGATCCATACCAAGGGAGGCTCCATCGCTTCATCTGAGGAGTCTGCGGGGGCCCCATATCCATACATATTCCCGTAAAACCCTCCAGGTTCAACGACATTGATACGGTTCATTGGATTCCAGTGTCCCTCCTGATCGGTGACCATAAACGTACCATCTGGATTGATCGTAACCCCGTTCGCTGCCCGAAATCCGGTAGCGAGTATGGTACTTTCTTGGCCGTCCGCACTCACGCGGATTAGGGTGCCATGTTGGGGGATCAGGGCAGGGCGGGCGTGTCGGGCACTTTTTGCATAGTAAAAATTCCCTTTCTCATCGGTCTGCAACCCCATTGCAAACTCATGAAAATGTTCGGTGACCTGGTGGTCATTATTAAAGCTCTCGTAGTAATCTGTGAGGCCATCTCCATTAAGATCATGCAGGCGGGCAATCTGATTTCGGCTATTCACATAGATATCTCCTCCGACCGCACGAATCCCCAGTGGTTGGAAGAGGCCGGATGCAATACGGCGCCATTCAACAGATCCAGATTGTCGGGTAATCCCTGAGAGGTGCCACACCTCGCCGTCAATCGTTGTGATGACGGCCTCATTCCCGTCGGCCATAAAATCGATCGCGGTTGGACGCATCCGGCTATTCCAGGGATTATCCAAAGGAAGCGTGAGGACATCGGCAGTGTAGCCTTCCCCGGTTCCAGGGAGAATTGGCGATTCAAGTACTGGAGCTTCGGCGGGTGGGCCGCCTTGGGTATACTGTGTGAGATCATCGGGCGGGGCAGAGGTTGCATCACTGGCCCCATAGATCAACTTGAGATTAAGATCACGAGGGACGGTCACCAAGTGGGCTCCATTTTCTTGCCTGAGCACCCCACTAGGCATTCCATCAGGGGAAGCAATGACGGTCAATGGTACACTGTCAGGGGCTGCGTGAAGAACCAGTGGACGCACTACTCCCGTAATATTTAGCGTTCGGCTCAACAGGGTATCTGCTTCCGGGGCAAATGATTCGAGAACTCGGGCCCTTCCAACCGTGTAATGGAGAACGATCTGATCACCATGGACATACAGGCCTTTGTAATGGCTCCAGTTTTGGGGTAGGGGTCCAAACTGACGGCCGTCTACGGCGCGAAAGCGTGGATCCTCTGCTGAGCCTGTGGCCGGACTGGCCCAGCCTGGAGCCATCGCAGTTTCAACGTGTAAGTCTCCCACAATCCGGGGGAAGATGTTATGCTGGTCATCCAGCAGGATATCCTCCCAATCAATGAACCCGTCACCACTCCAGTAAGCGGCCATGCGCATGAGATCATGGTCAAACAATACAAATGCATTCCCGGCTGCAACTCCACCATCCCCTGGATCAAGTCTGATGGCAATGCCTTTGTAAGCGAAATTCCGGGAGCGAAAATCTTCATTGGGAATGGGGCTGCCTCGACGGTTGATTCCTTTTGATCCATCAGATGCATGTGCAATCTCATAGGTCCGCATCAAAAATGTCCCGTAATCCATGTCCTTCCACGGAGTGTTTTGTGCGGGTTCAGGGCCGAAGGAAGTTCCCCGGGGAAGTTCGTCCAGATAGGAGGAGGTGATCTCAAAGAAAGCATCCGGATTGTGGTCATGCAGAAATTCTTCCCGGATATAAAGGATTACAGCGTACTTTTCCTGCGGAGTTAATTGCGACTGAGGTGGCATAAGTTCGCGCCCCAGCGTGAGTGTATTGTATAGGGAGAGCGGATCGCTTCCATACTTGAAGGGATCTTCCCAGAATTGACGTGAATTGGGGAGTGTGCCCTGGATGCTGGGGGTTCCGTGGCAGGAAAAACAATTGGTTCGGTAGATCTGCAGCCCGCGATGATAGAACTCCTCAGTCCAGTTGTTAATGATTCCGGCGTGATCCAGTACATGTTCGTAATCCGGGAGATCGGACGGACTCAGAATGGTAGGACCTGCAGACTCAGGAGTCTGGCATGACGCCAAGGCAAGTAGGACAAGAGGAAGTAAGTAGCGCTGGAGCATGGGGGATAGGATAAGATATTCGCATTTTGTTCGCAAGTCCCACCCCGAGCATCTCATGGAATGCCCCTACAGGTGCCTTGGGGTTCGAATCAATTGATGTTCAGGGCCCGTTAAGTCGAACGACTTAGATGAGCCTGACGGTAATCCCCGCATCATGCAGAAATTGTTTTGCCTGTATGATCGTAACCTGTTTAAAGTGGAACATGGACGCAGCAAGAACAGCGTGAGCGCGCCCGATTAGCAGAGCATCCCGTAAATGCTCAAGTGTACCAGCGCCACCCGAGGCGATAACGGGAAGCTGCACAAGTTCATCTAGCCGTTGCAACAGCTCCAGATCATATCCAATCTGAGTACCATCCCGGTCCATGGATGTGACCAATAATTCACCAGCGCCTCGCGTCTCTGCTTCTTTGGCCCACTCAAGTCCATCAATTCCTGTGGCTCGCCGTCCTCCGTGTGTATAGACTTCCCAGCCTCCCTGGGGGCGTCGTTTCATGTCAATTGCCACGACCACACATTGGGCGCCGAATGCCTCAGCACATTCTGTTATGAGATCGGGTGTCCGAATTGCAGCGGAGTTGATGGCGACTTTATCCGCCCCGGCGTGAAGCATTTTTCGCATATCCTCCAAGGTTCGGATACCTCCGCCAACGGTCAGAGGGATAAAAATCTGTTCGGCCGTTTGACGAACAACATCGTGCATGATATCACGCCCTTCATGGGTTGCCGTAATATCCAGAAATACAAGCTCATCGGCTCCCTCCTTGTTGTACACATGCGCCTGTTCAAGGGGATCCCCGGCATCAACCAGGTCCACGAACTGGATTCCTTTTACGACGCGCCCCTGATCCACATCTAGGCAGGGGATAATCCGCTTGGTTAGGGGCATCTTTTTAATCCTTCGGGCCAAAGAGTATGGTCTGAAAATTTTCCCTCATAGAGTGCCCGGCCAATGATGACTGAATCTACACCGACAGACTCCAGTTCGTCCAATGCTGCTAAATCTTCCGGCCCGGATACACCACCACTTGCCATCAGTTTCGCAGATTCAAGCTGCATCCCTAAAGTGCGATAGGCACTCAGATTGGGGCCAGTCATAGTACCGTCTCGACTGATGTCGGTATAGATAATACGGCGAATTCCGCATCGTTCCATCTCTCTTGCAAACTCAAAAGCAGCCACCCCGGTCCCTTCAAGCCATCCGCTCACACGGACCTCCCCCCCTTTGGCATCTATGCCAACTGCAACACGTTCTGCTCCATATTTTGTAACCATTGTACGGACGAGTGAAGGATCCTGAACGGCAGCGGTACCGATGATCACCCGGTGGATTCCATGCTCAAGGATACGGGTGACATCTGCACTGGACCGAATTCCTCCACCAGTTTGGACCGGAATGGACACTTGTTTTGCGATCGAAGCAATTGTTTCTGTATTGTGTGTCTGTCCTCCGGATCGTGCAGCGTCAAGGTCGACAACATGCAACAGTGTTGCTCCCTGAGATTCCCATTTTTGGGCAACCGTCAAGGGGTTACGATGATAGTTGGTTACCTGATCGTATGCTCCCTGCATCAACCGTACACAGCATCCATCCAAGAGGTCAATTGCCGGCACCGGAATAATCATACAAGTTGGGCGAAATTTGATAAAATTTGAAGACCAACTTTGTGACTCTTTTCCGGGTGGAATTGTACCCCGTAGACATTATCTCGTCCCACGACAACCGGGAGGGTTGCTCCGTACTCTGTAGAGGCAATTACGTCATTCGGGTCGGTCTTACTTGCGTAGAAGGAATGTGCGAAGTAGCAGCACGCACCATCGGGTAGGTCATGCAGAAGCGGGCTGGGCTGGACCGGCGAAACCACATTCCATCCCATGTGGGGGATTTTCAGAGTAGGATCTTGTGGTTTCAACGCTTCTACATGCCCGCTCAGTAGCCCTAAGCCAACATGTCGGCCTTTTTCCGAACTAGATTCAAAGAGCATTTGCATTCCCACACAAACCCCCAGGAATGGTACCTTGCGAGCAATTGCATCCAGAATCGGTTGTTCCAGCCCTCTCTTTCTTACTTCCTGGATACAGGCACCAAAAGCGCCGACGCCGGGAAGTACAAGTCGGTCCGCCTGATCAATGGCTTCTGGGGCATCCGTCCGGATTACCCCCGAGGCAACATACTGGAACGCTCTCTCAATGGAATGCAGATTCCCGATACCGTAGTCGATAATCGTAATCATGGAGGCCAACCATCAATTTCCACTGAGTTCCTTGGAACGTTCTGTTGCGGTCGCAACAGCGTGGATGAACATGGTGCGCAAACCATGCTGTTCCAATTCTGCAATCGCGGAGATAGAAGTTCCACCTGGCGTGGTAACTTCATCGCGCAGGATCGCAGGATGCTTATCGGTTTGATCTGCAAGTTGCGCCGCTCCAAGTACAGTTTGCTTGGTCAACCTGAAGGCTGTTGAGCGGGGAAGACCCTGTTTTACGCCGGCATCGGTCAGGGCTTCAATCAGCATGTAGACGTACGCCGGGCCACTGCCACTGAGTCCAGTGACTGCGTCCATAAGGTACTCCGGGACCCGCTCCACCCTGCCTACGGCCTCAAACATTTCTCGAACTAATTCAACGTGTTCAACAGATGCGGAGGCTCCTGCGCAGATAGCAGTCGCTCCCTTGAACACCGTCATTGGCGTGTTTGGCATTGTACGGACAACCGGTTGATGGTCCGGGAATTCCTTTGCGATCCGGTCTGTAGTAAGCCCGGCGAGTACAGAAACAATCAAGGTTCCCGGATTGACGAATTCACGAATTTCTTCCGCGACACTCAGCCAATTTGTGGGTTTAACGGCCAGTACGATGATAGAGGCATCTTTGACGGCTGCTTTGTTATCTACGCCCGCAGATACGCCGGGAAGTTTTCTATGTAGAATCTCCAAGCCATTTGGATTCCGCCGGGTTACGCGAACTCTCGATGGATCCAGGTGTCCGCCTGAGATCAACCCGCCAACGAGAGCACGGCCGATATTGCCTGCACCAATGACAGCTATGGTTTGATGGGAGAGTGACATGGATTAGAGGACCCCTTTAGTTGATGGCATCTTTGAATTGTCTTCGCTCTGTTGTACGGCGATTCTTAATGCACGCCCGACAGATTTGAAGATCGCTTCAATCTTGTGATGCGTGTTGATCCCGTAGAGGACGCTTATATGCAGTGTACAATGTGCATGCTCTGCAAAGCTGTACCAGAAATGCTGGACAAGTTCAGTTGGGAGGTCTCCCACCGTTGGACGATCAAAATCTCCTTCAAAATAGAGTACGAATCGGCCGGAGAGATCAATCGCTGTACGGGCCAATGCTTCGTCCATCGGCACGTATGCATGGCCATAACGTGTGATATGGGATTTATCTCCCAGTGCTTTCCGTAGCGCCTGACCGAGACAAATCCCAACATCTTCGACGGTGTGGTGTTCGTCAACATCAAGGTCTCCACTGCACTTGGTTTTTAGATCGAATTGACCGTGCTTTGCAAAAAGGTCCAACATATGATCCAGAAACCCAACCCCTGTCTGGTTTTTGTAATCACCAGTTCCATCAAGGTTGAACTGGACGGAGACATTAGTTTCCCCGGTCTTTCGGGTGATCGAACTTTGCCGATCAGAAGTAACAGGTTCCATCACTGGCAAATATGGTTTAATCCGGCTTGTACGCACAAGTACACGGTTTGGCGCGTAGGTACACAATACTGTGGTCAGGATCCGCAGCGATGAGTTTTTGTTGAACCGTAACAAGAATATAAGTATGATCTATGCCGGACGAGTCTTTTAAGCGCACCTTGGTGACGTCTGCGTTGCCGTACGCCAATGGTCCGGTACATATTGGACATCTTGCAGGTGCTTATTTACCAGCGGATATTTATGTTCGCTATCTGAGGTTACAGGGTCGTGATGTGGTATATGTCTGTGGGTCGGATGAATATGGTGTAGCGATCGTGATGCAGGCAATGCAGGAGAACGTCACTCCTCAGGAAGTCGTTGATCGTTACCATCCCATGATCCGAGACAGTTTTGAGGGGTTCGGAATTAGTTTTGACAACTATAGCCGCACCACACGTGAGGTCCACACGGAGACCAGTCAGGATTTTTTTCGGAGATTATCCGAGAAGAATGAGTTTGTGCTGAAGCGAGAGGAGCATCTTTACGACCCGGAGGCAAAGGTTTTTCTCGCAGATCGTTTTGTGCATGGCACCTGTCCCATTTGTGGTTACGAGGATGCCTATGGAGATCAGTGTGAAAAGTGTGGCACATCACTCAGCCCCACGGAGATCAAAAATCCGCGGAGCACACTCACCGATGCAGTCCCGGAGTTGCGCCCGACGACTCACTGGTATTTGCCCCTGGGACAGTGGCAGAGCCGATTGGAAGCCTACATTTCCAGTCATTCTGACTGGAAGCCGAATGTTCTTGGGCAGATTGGGGCTTGGTTTACAGACGGATTGCGTGACCGGGCAATCACCCGTGACGTTCCTTGGGGAGTTCCCGTACCACAGGAAGCTGCGGACGCAGCTGGTGTGCAATCAGAGGGGAAAGTGATTTATGTATGGTTTGATGCACCGATTGGATACATTTCATCAACGCGGGAATGGGCGCAGCGCAAAGGTGATCCAGAGCGATGGAAGCTGTACTGGCAGGATGAGGATTCCAGACTAATTCACTTTATTGGCAAGGACAATATCGTATTCCATACACTGATGTTTCCCGCGATGCTGATGGGCTACGGGGAGTATGTAGTGCCGGATCAGGTTCCTGCGAATGAGTTTCTGAACATTGAAGGCAGCAAGTTGTCAACGAGTCGAGGATGGGCGGTGTGGTTGCACGAGTACCTCAATGATTTTCCTCCAGACTTGCTACGTTATGTACTCACTAGTACGCTCCCCGAGTCCAAAGACTCTGATTTCAACTGGAATGATTTTCAGACGCGCGTCAACAGTGAGCTAGCGGATATATTAGGCAATTTTGTCAATCGTGCTCTGACATTTGCCGAGCGCGAGTTTGACAATAAGGTCCCTCCACTGTCTTCTCCTTCTGCAGCAGATGAAGCAGCTCTTGCAGAATTGGCAGGGTACCCGCAGCAGATCGGGGCAGCCTATGAGCGGTTTCGGTTCCGCGAAGCAGCGCGTTTGACGATGAATATGGCGAGACTGGGGAATAAGTACTTCAATGACCAGGTTCCATGGGTTACGCGGAAGACCAACCGGTCTCAGTGTGCCAATACAGTTCATGTATCTCTACAGATTGCGGCAGCGTTGTCAGTACTGATGGATCCGGTTCTTCCGTTTTCGGCAGAAAAGCTTCGAGGTATGTTGAGGTTCGGGGGAGTTCGATCCAGTCTACCTGACTCCGATCATTCGGAGGGGATTGGTTGGTCGGAGGCAGCTTCCTCTCCACTTCCAGCAGGACATGAACTTGGTCGCAAAGAAATTCTCTTTCATAAAGTAACGGACGATACCATTCAGACACAGATCGAAAAATTAGAATCCACCGACCCGGAATCGGGTCCCCCGTATGTGGAAGCAAAACCCACAATCAGCTACGATGATTTTGCAAAACTGGATCTTCGGACCGGTCGCATACTTAGTGCAGAGCCAGTTCCAAAATCCAAAAAACTGCTAAAGTTGCAGGTAGATCTTGGCTATGAAACCCGTCAGATCCTTGCGGGGGTTGCAGAACATTTTCAACCGGAGGAAATGATCGGGCAGTCCGTTGTGGTAGTCGCGAATTTGGCACCTAGGAAGATGATGGGGCTTGAGAGTCAGGGAATGCTTCTGATGGGGGAAGACAGAGAAGGACGTCTGTCACTCATTTCTTCAGGAAGCGAGGAGGGATCCATTATCTGCTAAGATCAATCTGGAGCTAAAAGATTGGAAAGGAAACTCGAATCCAGATTGAATAGCAGATCAACGTCTGTACACATACTGTACCAGAGGCTCATTGTATGTGGTCATGCTCCAAGCCCGGTTTGTTCTTGCTAGGAATAACGACGGTTGTGCAAATCCCCTACGGACTGACATCATTGCCACCGATGTTGGATAAGCATTGAGTCTGACTTCCGTTCCGACTCAACATATCCGAGGTTGTCAGAAAATCATTCACACGTTCATAAATGATTTTCAGAGAATCTCACAAATGACTGCAATTCGGATGTGCTAGCTTAAGTATCGGGTGGTTTTTGAGAGGCCATCGGGTCGTGGACGCCGCTGCAAATTGTAGTATATTGAACCGGAGCCTGAAACAAATCTGGCTAAGAAAATGGGATTGTACCGAAAACGGATACACCAGTGACGGCAACCACATCTACCCAGGATAATTTGAGCGCCACGGCACACCTGTCTTTCGATCGCGAAAGGCAAAGCGTAGCTGGCCCCACCGTTGCTGGCAAAGGAGGTTTTTCTGATTATTCGATAGAAAGCCGTTTTCGCGACGAGATGTTCCACGACGATAGGACACTGCGGACGGTAGCGGAACGTCTAGGTACGGCGCTTAACAATGCCACACCAGAGCAGTTGATGCAGCTTCAGGATGGTGTTCGGCGGCAGTTCCTTCACGAGGGGATTACCTTCACTGTTATTGGCAAAGAAGAAGTCACCGAACAAATTATTCCCATCGACTGCGTGCCGAGGGTTCTAACTGCTTCTGAATGGGATCATATTGACCAAGGGCTTCGACAGCGCTTGCGCGCGATCAATCTGTTCCTGAAGGATATTTATCATGAAGGATGGTCATTGCGTGACGGTATCGTGCCCTACGAATTGGTTTTGGGATGCCCCCAATACCGCATGGAGATGTTGGGTACAAAGGTGCCCCACGATATCTATGTATCAGTTTGCGGCACCGATATAGTCCGTACTCGCGATGGATTTGCCGTCCTCGAGGACAATCTTCGCGTACCATCCGGTGTCTCCTACATGCTCGCCTGCCGTGCTGCGATAAAGCAAGCAATGCCGCGACTGTATCGGGCACATAATGTGCGAGAGGTCCTTCCATACCCAGGACAACTTTATTCCCAGTTGGCCTCACTCGTTACTTGGACACAGAGTCCACGGATAGCCGTGCTGACTCCCGGCCGGTACAACTCAGCGTACTACGAACATGCCTTTCTCGCTGGCGAGATGGGCGCCGAACTCGTTGAGGGACGGGACTTGGTCGTGCATGATGGTCTGGTGTACATGCGAACGGTCACCGGGCTCAAGAAAGTTGATGTAATCTACCGAAGGGTGGACGACGATTTTCTGGATCCGGTGACTTTTCGTAATGATTCCCTCTTGGGAGTCCCGGGACTGTTCCACGCATATAGGGTGGGCAACGTCGTAATCGCCAATGCTCCTGGTACCGGTGTG
The DNA here is from genome assembly GCA_009838195.1 of Rhodothermaceae bacterium. Taxonomy (NCBI): domain Bacteria; kingdom Pseudomonadati; phylum Rhodothermota; class Rhodothermia; order Rhodothermales; family Rhodothermaceae; species Rhodothermaceae bacterium. Next base: position 118,367 of record VXSC01000002.1, read on the forward strand.
GCTGATGACAAGGCGCTTTATGCCTATGTACCCGACCTTATTCGATATTTTCTTTCCGAGGAACCGATTCTTTCCAATGTCGAGACGTACCTGTGCCGGACCACCGAGGGACTAACATATACACTGGAAAATCTTGACAAATTAGTCGTGAAGGAAGTTGGAGGATCTGGAGGATATGGGATGCTGGTCGGGCCGCATGCATCGGCAAAGGAGAAGAAGGATTTTGCTGAACGGCTGCGAACCGATCCGTCGAATTTTATTTCCCAGCCGACGCTCGCACTTTCTCGGGCACCGTGCTTTATTGACGGAAAGGTGGTGCCACGCCATGTAGACGTTCGCCCTTTTGTGCTGCAAGGAAGAAAAGAAACCTGGATAGCGCCTGGGGGGCTCTGTCGCGTCGCACTTCGTCAGGGAAGCCTAGTTGTCAACTCGAGTCAGGGCGGAGGTTGCAAGGATTTGTGGGTCATTAACGAAGAAGAAAGGAATTCGTGATGCTAGCTAGAGCTGCTGGGGATTTTTACTGGATGGGTCGATATTTCGAGCGTGCTGAGCATACTGCACGCCTGTTGGACTATCATCTTGCACACTTGGTCGATACGCCTGCTGATGTGCTGGCACGCGGTTGGCAACTCTTGTATGCAGCACTGGCACAACCTCCTCCCATATCTCCCACGGAAACTGGCGATGCAGAGGCCTTTTTGGTTCCCGATGCCTTTGCTCTTGCCGCTCACCTGATTGAGGACACCGAAAACCCAGATGCCATCATCCAGAGTTGGACCAAAGCACGCGATAATGCTAAACAGCTTCGCCCGTGGTTACCGGTTCGGGTTTGGACATGTCTCAATGATGGTTTTCTATGGCTTCGAGACTGCGACTTTACGGAGTATTGGGCCCAGGGGCCCAATAGGCTGCCTGCAGGGGTCGTTGACCGACTGAGGCATTTATCCGGCGTCGTCGAAGCCAGGATGTCTAGGGACAATGCGTGGAGATTCCTCGAGCTAGGCCGTTTTGTCGAACGGCTGCAGCTCCAGACAGCCCTGTTGCGAGCATGGTCCAATCCCTCAAATAAAAACTCTCAAGTGTGGGCAGGACTGTTGGAGGTGTGCGCTGCCTACGAGGCATACTGCCGAACGTGTTCAATGGTAATTCAACCTAGACAGGCACTGGCATTTTTGATAGCCAATCCTGAGGTTTCGCGTTCCCTGAGTTTCGCAACGCGGTCCGTTCAAGTTTTGCTATCAGATATAGATCCGGCAGGTGGACGGTATCCGCGAAGAGCGCCGCACCGCCGCGCACTGCGTTTGGCCGGCGCAATTGAGACAAACCTGCACGCATCCGCGGAAATTGCAGATACACAGGAATTCCTGGGGGACTTTGCTGAAGAGTGCCGCACACTTCATGATCTCATCATTGCAGAATATATAGATTATCCCTTGGAGCAGGGATTACCGTCATGACTTCCCGCTACTCAATACGTCACGAGTTAGAATTCACGTACGAAAGTGCAGTGACTGGTTCGGTGATTACGCTTTTTCTGGCACCTGCTCGTAATCTTCGCCAGTTGGTCCACAGCTTTTCACTTAGTAGCGATCCGGGGGGATCTATCTTTACTTTTACCGGCCCTTATGGTAACCGGGGGCATTTTTTTGATCGCCCCAGCCCACATCACGAACTTCATATCCGTGCGCTTTCTGAGGTTGGTGTGGTTCCCGAATCTCCGCTGCCTGAATCTCTCGGCATCTTAAGCTGGGCCGCGCTCGAAGCTGCTATACAGGCTCCAGAACAGTGGATAATGCTCCAGCCCAGCCACTTCGCACGGCCCTCATCCGCCACGCTGAAGCGATTCATGAAGGAATTCGGGATAGAGAAAGCCAACACCCCCTTGAGCAGCATCCAGGAACTTAAAGCGGCACTGCGTGCGGCCTTTGTCTACGAGCCCGGGAATACCACAGCGCAGTCGCCGATAGATCATATACTTGAAAGTGGTCGGGGTGTCTGCCAAGACTATGCTCACGTGATGATTTCAATATTGCGGAGTTGGGGCATTCCCTCTCGTTACGTGTCAGGATATCTTGGGCCGGACGGTAATGTTGGCGGGCGCAGTGAGAGTCACGCATGGGTTGAATGCTGGTTGCCGGACGCAGGATGGTTTGGTGTGGATCCCGTCAACGATGGAGACTGCGATGAGCGGCACATCCAGGTCGCAGTCGGGAGGGATTATAATGATTTTCCTCCAGTACGCGGCGTATTTAGCGGTATGTTGGATTCTAAGCTTGTCACTCACGTAGAGATAGTTCGCCAGGGACCAAATTGATCCACTTCCCCGCTAACTTTGGGGTGTCTCCGTATCAATGATGTGGCACTTCAAGGATTAATCCACCGCGTCCTAACCCAAAACAATCAATGGGAGAATGCTAAATATTGATGGACTGCCCCAGTGCGTCACGCGTTGCTTCCATGATAGCCTCGGACAGGGTTGGGTGCGGATGAACCGCGTCCAGAATTTCATGATACGTGGTCTCAAGCGTACGCGCAGTGACGACCTCCGCGATGAGTTCCGTAGCATCATGGCCGATCACATGGCAGCCAAGAAGCTCACCGTACTTCGCGTCATAGATCACCTTTACGAAACCATCAGTGTGTCCAGCCGCAGAAGCTTTCCCAGATGCAGAAAAGGGGAATTTGCCAATCTTGATATCCAACCCTTTTTCACGGGCAGCATGCTCAGTATACCCCACGGAGGCAATCTGGGGTTGGCAATAGGTACATCCTGGAATATTTTCCTTGTCCAGCGCATGGACTTCTTTTCCGGCGATGTTTTCAACGCAGAGGATACCTTCATGACTCGCCTTGTGGGCAAGCCACGGCGGACCGGCCACATCCCCGATTGCATAGACGCCTTTAATTTTGGTGCGGGATAATGCGTCCGTTTTAATAAATCCACCATCAGTTTCGACCCCAACATCCTCCAGCCCCAAGTCTTCAATATTTCCTGTAATTCCAACCGAACTAAGGACCTGATCAACCTCAATGACCTCTTTTTTCCGGGAGGTTTTCAGATGCACTTTGAGGGTCTTACCGTCTTCTACACGTTCAACTGTTGCACCAGTACTGACCTTGATTCCAGCTTTTTTGAATGACCGGGCTAACTGTTTGGATACATCCTCGTCTTCAATCGGCACAATGCGATTTTGAAGCTCAACCAGATGCACTTCTGTGCCCATGTGATGATAAAAATATGCGAACTCCACTCCGATCGCACCTGCGCCAGCAATCAGCAATCGGGCGGGCCGTGTTTCTTGGAGCATCGCTCCCTTATAGTCAATAATTTTTTCTCCGTCAATCGGAAGAGGGGGAATCTCCCTGGCTCGTGCCCCTGTTGCTAGGATAATGTGCTTTGCCTTGAGCTTACGCGCACGCCCCACTTTTTTACCATCCATATCCACAGATGGACTGACACTCAATGCACCGCTTCCAGTCAACTTCGCATGTCCAAATATCACCTCGATATTATTCTTTTTCATGAGGTACTGTACACCAGAGTTCATTTTCTTGGCAACCGTTCGACTGCGTTCGATCACCTTTGGGAAATCAGCACGAACTGTTCCTTCCAGTTCCAAGCCATAAGAACTCAAATTATTGGCATAAGACACAAGCTCTGCACTTTTCAGAAGTGCCTTGGTGGGAATACAGCCTACATTCAGGCAGACCCCACCCAACTTATTTTTTTCAACCACCGCAGTCTTGAAGCCAAGTTGTGTGGCCCGGATTGCAGTTTCATATCCGCCGGGTCCTGTCCCGACTACAATGACATCGAAGGTATTTGACATGAGAGAGATAAATTCAAGAGAATGGTTAAAGATAAAGGTCTGCGCTTATTCTTCAGGTAATGGAACGCGATTTACATCATTGGGCAGGTCAAGAGACATGGAGGCAATGGGTTCATCGATCAAGAGAGATCGGTAGTACAGAATTGCATTTGTACTTATCGCCGGGTTCCGGTAGATGATCTGGCGTGGAAAGAACTCTTCGCCAACCGCAAAAAAATCGTTAAAGTAGAGGGCTTCCATAAGTGTCCCAGACGCGTCATGTTGCACCATCTGGACCGTGCGCCAGTGCTCAGGATCAACCGTATAGGTTCTGTGCATAAGTGAATCCGTAAGGACTAATCCATCTTGGGTTGACTTCAGTTGAAGGGGAGTTCCTCGGATTGGGCGAACGTAGCCAAGCATCTGCTCAATTGCATTCTGAACAGAAAATAAAGCTGGCAATGCTGGATGACCACTGCCTGCTATACCTAATGTTTGCGCAAATCGATCATAGAAGAACAAGCTGTCTTGCGTAACCAATAAACGGCCGCCCTCTATGTTAAGACCTCGGACACGGAAGACCATAAGCAGTGAATCGGCCCTGCGATGTGAGATCTCAGCGGTCACTGTACCCGAGTAGAGCGGGGTCTTCATCGACAGATCCCCCCTTGCTTGCAGGGAGGTGGGGAGCGAATGAGCCCAAACGCTATCCAACACGGATTCGACCTCATAGATCGTAGCTGGATCAATCCGATCAAGGGCAGGGCGGGAGCTGGCACATCCGGCAATGATTAATACAATCAGTATGACAGTGACTCTCATGGAATCATTTGAGGCCCCATTCCCCAGGAAAGTTTGGACCGAAGGGTGCCGAAATAATGCGTATCCTCAAGCCGGATCAGCTTGATGGAGTGATCGGCCCGGCGTATCGTGTAGGGTTCCTGCTTTTGAGTAATGAGGTGCGTTCGCCCATCCAGAGCAATCGTACAATCTGATGAGCTTGATGCCAACTGCAGGGTCAGGGTTGATTCTGCAGGTAATACAATCGGACGAACAGTCAGACTGTGCGGGGCGACAGGACTCACGAGGATCACATTGCTCCCGGGCATGACGATAGGCCCCCCAACGGCCAGCGAATAGGCGGTTGACCCAGTCGGGGTCGCAATAATCAGCCCATCTCCCCAGTAACGGTTTAGTTTGGTCCCGTCAACCAGCATATCTATCGCCGCAAGGCCACCTGCAGGTTGCCGGGTGACGACGATGTCATTGAGGGCCCAGCCGGTATGCGGTCCAGTCAGGCTCAGGGCACTTCGTTGTTCAATCTGGTATTGGTCAGTATTCAGTAAGTGCAGTGCGTGCTGGATCCGGCTGGCTTCAACATCGGCCAAAAACCCGAGATGTCCAATGTTGATTCCCAGAATTGGAACGCCAGTTCCACCAACTTCGAAGGCTGTGTGCAGAAGGGTTCCATCTCCCCCGATGGAAAGGATAATACTGCTCGTGTGGGCGAGAGCATCCGAAGATACTTTTTCTGCACACTCGGCAGATATGAGAGAACGCTCCAGAAGACCCTCAGCAATAGGGGTGTGTAGCTGATAGTCGATCTCTTCCGTCTCCATCCAGGCGATCAATCGCTGGATGAGCGGCCACAACTCATCCTTTGCTGTATTCCCGGCAATCCCGTAGATCATCTTCGGCATGAGCGAGTCAAACGTTAAGGTGTTGATATGTTATATCTCCTAGCGTAACTTCCTGTAAATCATTATGTGTCATGGCTCGGCGTATCGTCATTATTGGAAACGGGATCACAGGCGTTACCGCTGCACGGTTTATACGCAAGTTAAGTGATGACAGCATCACAGTGGTGTCCAGTGAAACCGATCACTTTTACGCACGAACTGCTCTGATGTACATTTACATGGGGCATATGCGTTATCAGGAGACCAAGCCCTATGAAGATCATTTCTGGTCCAAGAATAGAATAAACCTTGTTCGGGGGTATGCATCCCGGATTGATCCCGAACAGAAAGTGGTCCGGATTGCGGATGGGAACGATATTGCTTATGATGCACTTCTTCTGGCAACGGGGTCACAGTCAAACAAATTCGGTTGGCCCGGACAGGATTTAATGGGGGTACAGGGGCTGTACGGAATGCAGGACTTGGCATTGATGGAACAGAATACTCAGAACATCTCCCATGGGGTGGTAGTGGGAGGAGGCCTGATTGGCATAGAGATGGCAGAGATGCTTCATGCCCGGCACATCCCCGTAACGTTTCTTGTTCGGGAAAAAAGTTATATGGACTATTTGCTGCCCAAAGAAGAGTCAGCACTGATCAATCGTGAGATTTATGAGCACGGGATTGATCTAAGACTGGATACAGAGTTGAAGTCCATTCTTGGATCCAAATCCGTTGAAGCGGTTGAGACCAGCAACCATGAGTGTATTGAATGTCAATTTGTCGGTCTCACGGCGGGTGTCCATCCCAATATGGATCTTGCAAAAGCTTCGGGGATCGAGACAAACAAAGGCATTGTGGTCAATGAGTTTTTTGAAACCAATGTGCCGGACATCTATGCCGCCGGGGACTGTGCGGAATTCAATGCGGATGGTATCGGGAGTAGGCGGATTGAGCAACTATGGTATACCGGCCGAGCTCATGGGAAAGTAGTCGCCCGGACACTCTGTGGGCATCGGACCCCGTACCGGCGGGGAATATTCTTTAATTCGGCAAAATTTTTCACCATCGAATATCAGACCTACGGAGACGTACCTGCCCAACCGGAGTCACATATTCGGTCACAGTTATTTCAAGGGGAGAAAAAACTTCTACGGATCAACAGTGATCGCCATACTGGCAAGGTGCTGGGGTTCAATGCGATGGGGCTTCGCCTGCGACAGGATCAATGCGAAGGATGGATTCGAAGTGGCACTTCTGTAAAGGAGGTCCTCGCATCCATTGGGAAAGCTCGGTTTGATGCCGAATTTTATTCAAACGCGGTTTACCGTCAGGCCGCAGCGGTATAGAGATCCAAATGGAATATCAGGCAAGTTTACAGCTTACATCGTCAGGATCGACCTACTCTACACGTCAAAAAATTGGCTTAGCCCTCATTGGAGTTGGTCTCTTGGCACTTCTGGTTACTTTTTTGGGGGAAGGGGCGCTGAATCCTACGGTTACGTTTGCATTTTCACTTGTGGGGCTGCTGTTTGGCAGTGGGATTCTTTTTGCAGAGTTGCTTCGACAGCCAGCAGGGGTCAACAATAATAGCGTATGGTTTTCCGGGGTGACTGCACGTGGGATGGCAGGATGGATACTGGGGATCGTATTTACCGGTTTCTATATCATCCTTTACTGGGCTCCCTCAAACCTTGAACAGCTCGTGCGGGCCACCGATGGCCTGAGTGTGGCGATACGTGGGGGCCCTGCGGACCAATGGTTTTTGTATGGACTTTTTTATACCCTCGCCGTGCTCGTGATGGGAGCCCGGATGCTCATCAAGTACCGGGATAATCGCTACCAGATTCTGCGCACAATTTCGGTGATGTTTTTCCAGTTGGGGCTGGCGTTTTTGATCCCCAACCTTATGGTACTCTTGAATGAGCCAGAGTTTTATTTCAGTTATTTCTGGCCCCTCAAGTACGATTACCTGTGGCCGAGTACGTTTAGCTCCTTGACACAAGGGCCTGGTCTGGGGATTTTTCTGTTATTCTGGACCGCTGTAATGACCGTGATTGCCACGCCGGTCTTAACCTATTTCTATGGGAAGCGCTGGTATTGCTCATGGGTCTGTGGTTGTGGTGGTCTCGCAGAGACGGCAGGGGACCCGTTCCGGCATCTTTCTGACAAGTCAACCAAGGCATGGAAAATAGAGCGCTGGATGGTACACAGCGTTCTCGTTTTCGTGGTAGTGACGACCCTGATGCTCTGGGGCAATCAGTGGATGGGCGGCAGCCTGCTGGGTGGGATGTCACAAGAGTTTTCAAGATGGTATGGATTCTTTATCGGGTTGATTTTTGCCGGAGTGATCGGCGTTGGTTTCTATCCAATCATGGGATCCCGTGTGTGGTGTCGATTTGGATGCCCAATGGCGGCTGTGCTTGGTATTTTGCAAAAGTATTTCTCCAGATTCAGGATCACGACCAACGGCGGGCAATGTATTTCGTGTGGGAACTGCTCAACCTACTGCGAAATGGGGATTGATGTAAGGTGGTATGCGCAAAGAGGCCAGAATATTGTGCGTGCCTCCTGTGTGGGATGCGGGATGTGTGCGACGGTGTGTCCCCGAGGTGTGCTCCGTTTGGAGAATGGGCCGATGGAAGCCAGGTATAATGGTCCGGTGTTAATTCACCATGATGACATGTCTGTACAGCTAGATGATACGTGGAGGAAATCCCGCCCTCTCATGCCGTCGTTCCAGGAGGATCTACCCATCCTGACGGATGATGATCTTTGAGTATGTGCTTATGAAGTTGATCTCAGAGTAAACCCAATCTGAACCGTGCAGCTTCTGAGCAGCGAACTTCCTACATGGCTGGTGGATGTGCAATTTCGTGGGCGACCACGTCTGATTGCCTGTGCAGTGCTTGAAACGAACCAGGGATTGACGTTGATTGACCCAGGGCCTTCAAGCACGCTGCATATGCTGGAACAGGCATTGAAATCTCATGGTGGATTGAAGGCAGTTCAGAACGTGGTTCTAACACATATTCATTTGGATCACGCCGGCTGCTCAGGCCGATTGGCAGCAGTTCTGCCGAAGCTGAACATTTATGTGCATCCAGTCGGAGTACGTCATCTGATTAACCCTGAACGGCTGATTCAGAGTGCTCGGCGGATTTACGGAGAGCGAATGGATCCGTTATGGGGAGAGATCCTGCCAATTCCTGCAAGCCAGGTTCATACGGTAGAAGATGGAGCTGTCCTGGATATAGGTGGTCGCAAATTAAGGTCCTGCTATACGCCCGGACATGCCTCTCATAATATTGCGTGGCTAGAGGATGAAGCGGCAGTGGCATTCACCGGTGATGCTGTAGGGATGAGGATTGAAGGTGCAGACTATATTATTCCTGTCGCGCCACCACCGGATATCGATCTGGTTCTCTGGGAGGAGTCGCTTACAAGACTGGAGGAGGAGGCCCCCAAGAAGCTGTTTCTGACCCATTTTGGCGTTGTACACGATGTAAAGAAACATCTATCTGAAATGCGTAGACGACTGCGTGCATGGGCGGGTGCAGTTCAGAACTCCCTGAAGGATGATTCCGAATCCGATGCCGTGCGGGCAAAAGCCTTTCATGCCTCAGAAATGAAGCAGATGCACACCCTGGTGGACGAATCATTTCGAGAGCCATACAACTATATGGGGCAGCCGTGTGAGAGCTGGTACGGCTTTGCGCGCTATTGGCGCAAAAAGGAAGGGAAATAGGGTCGCGCGTAGCCATGTCATCCGCTCCATCTTGCGGCTCAGGTGGTGCAAGTAAAATAGATAGATCTCCATCCAGCGGCAGATATTCGTGTATGCGCGTATAAGTTTGGATATTTATAAAAATTTCGAATAATATGGCGAAAATCTGGAAAAGTGATATAACCGTGGAACGACTGAACAGTCGAGGAAAAGGGACGATGGTGGAGCACCTTGACATCAGGTTCACGGAGATCGGTCCTGATTACCTGCGCGCATCCATGCCGGTAGACCATCGCACGAATCAACCCATCGGACTGTTGCATGGGGGAGCTTCGGTCGTACTGGCGGAAACCTTGGGGAGCGTTGCAGGGGTCCTGTGTGTGGACGTCAGGAAACAGTTTGTGGTGGGGCTTGAGGTCAATGCAAATCACTTAAGGCCAGTCCGAAGTGGCCGTGTAACAGGCACAGCACGTCCGCTGCATCTTGGACGAAAAACTCAGGTCTGGCAAATCGATATCGTAGACGAACAGGACTGGCAGGTTACAGCCAGTCGCTTAACCGTAGCGGTTCTCGAGTGGGGAGCAAATACCCCGGGGCTTGAAGAGCGAATTGCATGGCTTACGCAGTAAAAGAGATTTACTATACACTTCAGGGAGAGGGCCATATGACAGGGCGCCCTGCAGTCTTCCTGCGGTTTACCGGCTGTAACCTCTGGAGTGGGCATGAAAAAGATCGTTCCAGTGCAACCTGCCAGTTCTGTGACACAGACTTTGTCGGTACGGATGGAATTGGAGGCGGGCGCTTTGCAACACCGGCAGCACTTACGAATGCAGTTTGCGCAGCTTGGCCTGGTACAGCATCCACCCGTGCCAAACCCTATGTGGTCTGTACGGGGGGAGAGCCTCTTTTACAGATGGATCGCACCTTGATTCGGGCCCTTCAGGAACGTGGTTTTGAGGTTGCTGTGGAAACCAACGGTACACTGCTTCCACCTGATGGATTGGACTGGATTTGCGTAAGCCCCAAAGCAGGCGCCCCCTTAGTGCTGAAGAGCGGCAATGAACTCAAACTCGTGTTCCCGCAACCGGATGCAATGCCAGCGGAGTTTGAAATGCTGGATTTTGAGTATTTCTTTTTACAACCAATGGACGGTCCCAATCTTGCTGAGAATACCCAGAAAGCCCTGAGCTACTGCCTTGAACATCCGCAGTGGAGGCTCAGTGTTCAGACACATAAAGTCTTGGATATTCCCTGATTAGAATGGCAAGGGGGTTCCTTCGGACCTAGTCTTTTCCCAGTAGGCGTCACGCAGTTGCAAGGTGAGAGGGCCTGGCTTGCCAGTGCCAATGATTCGTCCATCCACTTCGAGGACAGGGGTCAACTCCCCCATTGTGCCAGTGGTGAACATCTCGTTTGCCGTATACATGTCGGTGATGGAAAGATTCATCTCACGACAGGGAATATTCAGGTCCCGGGACATTCCGAGAATTTTTGCACGTGTAATTCCGGGTAGACAGCTGTCTGGCCAGGGGGTCAGGAGTCGTCTGTTTTTCACGAGAAAGATGTTTGTTGCATTGGTTTCAGAGAGGTATCCGTGGATGTCCAGCATGACTGCATCATCCACCCCGGCTAAGTTCGCCTGGATTTTCGCGAGGATATTGTTGATGAGGTTATTGTGGTGAATTTTGGAGTCCAAACACTGTGGAGTATTGCGGCGGATGGAAGAGGTGATCAAGCGAATGCCGCTTTCTGCATAAACCGGTTTTTTCCACTCTGCCAGCACAATGAGCGTGGGGCCGTGTACATTGAGGCGGGGATCCATCCCGGAAGTGGTTTTTTCTCCTCGGGTCAAGGTCAGTCTTACGTGGGTATCGTCACGCATCCCATTGGCTTTTAGGGTGGCAAAGAGGGCATCACGGACAAATTCATGTGTAGGGAGGTCTACAAATCCCATGGCATGTGCAGATTGCATGAGCCGAGCCATGTGTGCATCCAACTCAAAGACACGTCCATCGTAGACGCGCAGGCCCTCCCAAACCGCATCCCCGCCCTGGACAACGCTGTCAAATACAGAAACCTTTGCCTCAGATCGGGGCACCAGGCGATCCTTGACCCATACCATGATGGTGTTGTTACGCTCGTCGGGTAGAGAGATGTGCATGATTGGTTTAAGCTTTTAGAGCGTGGTGATATAAGTAATTATAATAGGGAATACACTCATTGAGTAATGGACGCAGAAAATCAGGGAAGGGAGCTGATTTATGTGTGTAGGGTGCGAAGCCTGTAGACTTATGAAGCACATGATACCAGTGCGGGGCCCAGACACCATCCTCCGGGATTGGTTTTGCTTCCCAGTGGAGCATGATTGGATCAAAATTGATTCCAAGTTCTGAACACAGATTGCGAAGGATTTTTTCAGGGTCGGTTAAGACTTCGCGTGCATCAAGAACGCATGGAGATTTTCCACGGTGTGTCAGATAGTCGAAAACTTTCCGCTGCATGGCTAATGCTGTATCCGCAAGTTTGGGCCGCGGAACCTGATTGATGAGTGAGGGGAGCATCTGTTCGGGGTCACGAATCAGGATCACCGTGGTCATCTGATCCAGGAATCCCCAGTCTAGATCAATCAAATGATGTCCCATATTTTTGACGAAAAGTATAGGATGATCGCACGGCTCCAGGAGAGTTTCCTGGACGACCTTTTCCCCGGAATGCTCCATTGTGGCCAGGATCTCATCTCGGCCGGGATGTGATGCACCCGTACTTCGAAGGTAATGGGCATAAAGCGGCTCGTCAATCACATGTGTATCCGGGCGTTGGGCGAATGAATACATGAGTGCTGTAGACACATTGCGGGGGCCACTGCACAAGTGAATTCGTAAGCACATGGCAAATTTGTTTCAGATGGAGAAATACGGTAACATGTACGGGTCACGCGTATCAAACAACCTGCCTTGGTACATGTTGACGATCAATCCACCGTTAAATTCATGGAGTCACTGGAAAATTTTTTCCGTACGCTATTAGAGGAAGCTGGGCGTCGTGCAATGAGCTACTTTCTTCGCACGACTCATGAGATCAAACGGGACGGTTCACCGGTTACCGCCGCAGATAAAGCTGTTCAGGAATATCTGGTCGCTGCGATTATGCGCAAGTTTCCCCAAGATGGAATCATCGCGGAGGAAGATGAGGTGTTACGCAGCCCGCGGCAGGGCTCACGCTATTGGACAATCGACCCGATTGACGGCACCGTTTCGTTCATGGCGGGGATGGCAAGTTGGGGGATCGCCGTTGGATTGATCGAAGAAAACGTACCGGTTGCGGGGTTCATCTATCTTCCTGCAACCAGGGATCTGTTTTATTCGAATGGAACACATGTATGGAGAAATTCTCAACCCAGGTTACTTACCACGGATCGTTCCTTGCACACAAACACCATCTTGCTGACTCATGCACGTCCTCATCAGCGCTATACACTTCGGCGGTCGTTTCCAGGCCGTGTTCTATCTCTAGGAACGGCATCGGCGCATTTGAGCCTGGTAGCAACTGGGGGTGCTCATGTGGTTCTGATCGGCCACGATAAAGTCTGGGATCTGGCTCCAGGCTATGCGATGCTATCTGCCAATGGCGGGGTTCTACGCTATCTCGATGGAACAGACTGTGACCTCTCTACTCTCTTGGATGGGCGGTCGGCACCGTTGCCAATGCTCGGAGGCCCGGCGTCTTTGGTAGAAGAAATCCTGTCTCACCTGGATTACTGGGCGATCCCCAGCGTAGCGGTTTAGGGATAGGATAGAAGGCGAAGGATTGTTGTGCAAGTAGGGTCTCGGAATAGCTCAAAATCCGAAGTCCTACATGAATTCGTCCACACAAATTCGACGTGCATCCTGTCCAGCATGTGCTAGAATGCCGTCCGCGATGTTGCGCTGATCACTCATTCTGGGGACCTTTGTCTGGCTACGGATCTGTCCCTTACTGGTTTTCAGCCATGCGTTGAAGGTCCCCTCTGGGACAAGCACGATCTCGGGTGGCCGGAAGGCTTTCGCCTCACGGCGAGTTTGATAATGCCGGTTTATATCACAAAGTGCAAAATCCAGTGATCGGATAAATGCCTCGCAGTCGTGAGGGATTCGGCTAAACTCAAGGAGCCATTCATGGGTCGGAGTCTGCGTACCATTTGGGGGAATGGCAGAAACGTGGTATTCCCGAACAAGACTATCTGTAACGTCACAGGTCTTGTTGATTGCTTCACGGGCATCCTCGCCGAAAACGGCTTCTCCATATTTGTCAATCATCTCTGATGTTCTGCCGGCAACCACAATCTTGTGCGGGGAGGTATTGGTAAAACGAATCACATCGCCCAATACGTAGGACCAGAGTCCACTGCATGTGGTGAGGATTGGAGCATATCTTACCCCGGTTTTTACATGCTCGATGGTCAATCTCCTCGGATTCTCTGATGTGAGTTCATCTAGTGGGACAAACTCGTAGAAGACACCATTATTTAGATGCAGATGCATGGCGGGGTCGCTTAAGTCGGTTTGATAGGAAAAAAATCCCTCCGAAGCACCGTAGACTTCCAGAAAATCTATGTTAGGTAAGCCAATCTGCTCTTCAAGAATGGATCGATAGGAGCTAAGGGCGACCCCTCCTGAAATATACAGTTGCAGTTTGGGCCATACCTCTCCAACGGTTCTCACACTGGTTCCATTCACCTCATTGTACCGCTCAATTAATAGCCCAAAAACTACCAGGGCCCATGTTGGAGCCATCGCTACCAAACGAATATCTTGGTTCATCGTTTGGTCGACAACAGAGCGCAATTTTGTATCCCAGTCAGGAGCAAACGCAATCGAAGACGGAAGTGCCTGCAGGAAAAGCCTGAAGACTCCAGGGGCAAAAAGAGTTTGCAATCCACTGACCTCCCCGATGAGTGTACTGGGGAAATTGGGATCGCCTTCAATGGTTCCGGGAAGTGTTAGATGTTTACCAAGAAGAGTTTTGACAGACCTTGAGCGCATCAAATACTGCAAGGTAAGCGTCACTGCAAAACTGCGATTCAACTGGAGCATATCCTTACTGAGAGGAATTACTTTCCCTTTTGAAGCAGTTCCACTTGAGACGGCAAAATGTTTAATCCCACCGGGCCAAAATAGATCTTCTGCACCCGCTCGCACTTGATCCACGAACGGTTGAATATCATCATAAGTGTGAATGGGTACGCGGGCCTGATATGCTTTCACGACATCCGATTCTTGGGCAATTCGTGCAAACTCAAACCTCTGCCCCCACTCGGTGTTTGAAGCGCGACGTAGCAAGCGGCGCAGCAACTTGGCTTGTATTTTGGCAGGTGCGCGTTGATTCATAATTTAGGCGGAGATCGCAACGGACAGAAAATGGGATTGGTCTGAGTAGTTATGTTGGCCTCCAGCCACGCACGTTTATGATTGATTCGCACCGTTAAACACACATAGGAAGATGCAGGATCCACAGAATATCACAGATCACTCCGCAAACGAGAGGCCTTCTGGCTTGATCTGCCGAGATCAGTGGCTTGATTGTGCTAACGGTACTGTGATCATGGGGATTTTGAATGTGACCCCGGACTCTTTTTATGACGGTGGTAAATATACCAGCACATCTGAAGCATTAAGCCGCGCCGAGGTCATGCTTGAGGAAGGGGCAGCGATTATTGATGTCGGAGGTGCCTCATCGCGCCCACGTGGTAGTGTTTATGGTGCGGGTGCGGAGCATGTCCCAGATGAATCCGAGATCAAGCGTATTATTCCTGTGATCAAGGCAATCCGGCAGTCATTTCCTGAGGCGATTATTTCCGCAGATACATTCAGCCCCACCGTTGCACTAAGGGCGCTTGATGCCGGAGCACACATGATCAATGATGTGTCTGGTCTGCAGAATGGATCTGCTTCGGCAGAGTATGCGGCTGAGGTGGGTGCAGCATATGTGGTGATGCATTCGGTTCGTCGTGAAGGCAGCTTAGTTCACGCTGCGGACTACAGTGATGTAGCTGTTGCAGTGTATGAAAGCTTGGCAGAGTCGGCAGAGCGGGCCCAAGAGGCGGGTGTAAAGAGCATTGTGATTGATCCTGGGTTTGGGTTTGGCAAACGGCACAGGGATAACTTGCGCTTGATCAAGCGCCTTGACTTACTCACCGAATTGCGGTATCCTGTACTGGTAGGGATATCTCGCAAGAGCACAGTTGGTCAGATTCTAAGTGATAATGGGGCACCGGCATCAGTCCATGATCGCTTGTTCGGATCACTTGGGATCGCGGCTGCGGCGGTACTTCGGGGAGCAAAGATTATCCGAACTCATGATGTTCGTGAAACCCGTGAAATGATTCAAGGCTTGGAAGCAGTTTTACACGTCTCATCATGAATCTTTTTGGCATCATCCCTGTGCGGTTGATTGATCTGTTCGAGATCCTGCTGGTAGCCGTCGTGTTCTATCGGCTCTACATAACCATGCGCGGCACGTTGGCAGTGTCACTGTTTGTGGGGCTGCTGGGTCTTTTGTTTATCCAGTTTCTGGTCGAAGTGACGGACATGAAGGTTTTACAATTCATGTTTTCAGCTCTCAACGATATCTACGTATTGGCAGCAATCATTGTATTCCAGCCCGAGATTCGGCGGGTATTGATCTTTTTGGGACAAACCCCGCTCCTTCGCCGCCTCTTTGCACCTGTAGGTAAAGAAGAGGTAGTCACCGAAATTGTTGCCGCGACTAGCACGTTGAGTCAGCAGAAATTGGGGGCGTTGATTGCATTCAAGCGTACCGATGGACTCCGAAGTTATGAGGAAACGGGAGAGTCTTTACGGGCGGTGATTACCAGAAATCTCTTGGTGTCTATCTTTCACACGACTAGCCCTTTGCATGATGGAGCGGTCATTATTTCGGATAATCTTATTGAGGCAGCGCGCTGTATCTTGCCCGTTTCTCGCAGTAAGCGCTTAGGAGGGCAATTTGGAACAAGGCACAGGGCGGCTGTTGGGCTCACGGAAGAAACAGATGCATTTGTAGTGGTGGTATCCGAGGAAACCGGGAAAATCTCCGTTGCAGAGCAAGGTGTAATGATATCCGGACTCACGACAGAAGAGCTAAAAAGTCAATTATCTGAAGCTCTGAGCGCACGGATGTCCTCAGGTGGACTGGGGCAAACAGAAAAATAGTTTTAGTATGGCGAAATCAGGTGGGGTTTATATCCGAAGGAGAGCGGAGTTGGTCGAAACGGTCAGAGAAAATGGTGTGACAGACGAGCGTGTTCTAGCTGCGATTGGACGGGTCAAGCGAGAACAGTTTATCGAGCCAGCCTTGCGGCATCGGGCCTACGAAGATTTGGCTCTGCCAATCGGTATGCGGCAGACAATTTCTCAACCGACTACGGTAGCATTTCAGACGATGCTGCTGGATACAGAACCGGGTGATAAGGTTCTCGAGATTGGTACCGGTAGTGGGTATCAAGCAGCGGTGCTTTGTGAGATGGGGGTCCGAGTCTACTCAGTTGAACGGCATCGAAGATTGCATGAGAGGGCAAAATCAGCTCTGAATAAGCTTGACTATCGAGTATTACTGCGTGTTGGAGACGGGACCCAGGGATGGCCAGGTATCGCTCCATTCGATGGGATTATCGTAACCGCAGGAGCACTTGAAATTCCACAGAGGCTCCTTGAGCAGCTACGGGAGCCCAATGAACAAAAACGCGGTGGGCGTCTGGTCGTGCCGGTGGGAGATAAGAACGGACAACTTATGACAAAGGTGACTCGGACTGGTAAAGACTCTTATGAATCAAGTAAGCGCGGAGATTTTTTATTCGTCCCGCTGGTGAGTTCTAAATAATCACTGTTTCAGCCGGGCCCTCATAGGCCTTGATCAAGGCACGCTTGGCATCATCACGCAAGTGGTCGGCGGTTTGATGTTCATTGGTCATGGCCACTGCGCCAATGAATGCTCCTCCGGTGAGCAACCCTCCCTGATTTGCAATCTCACTTTGAACCTTGTGGTGCCAGTCCGCGAGTGCATCTTTTTGGCAATTCTTAAAGACGCCGTACAGTAGTTCACCAAATTTGATCACACGGCTATTTGGATCTACACGAAGCAAGCAATCTGAGAATGTTTTTTCGATATCATCAAGAAAATCCCCGTACATTTTGGCCAGTGTCTCTGACCTCTGAGGAACCACGAGGGCAAATACGAGGTCTTTATCCTCAGCTCTTGCCGTCATCATTTCCTCGTAAATTATCTCGTGCCGAGGGCGATTCGGGTCTTCCCTGTAGAACAGTAGCGCGAGCGTCTGCCCGAGGTTTTCGAGTAACTCTTTGGCACGGGGGTGAGACAGTCCGCTCTTAGTTATGGTGTCTACAATTAGTAGCTTATCAGTTTCTCCAATGGAAGCAACTCCGATGTAGGTGATGCTGGCTGGTTTCCTGCTGTAGGTCAGGTGATTCGACTGCAGACCTTGGGAACCAACAGGATGAATTGCCACAGATTCGGATTCCTCCAGAAGGTTATACTTCAGAACAAACGACTCTCCACGTGAGCGTATCCAGTCGAAGCCCGCGGTACCACAAACCTCGTACTCGTAGTCATCCGAGATCGGGCGAATAATTCCGACTGCATGAGCGTCAAGTACGGCACGGAATCCTTGCAGGATTGGAACTAGAATATGTTTATCAAGCGGATTGTTGGGCACGTATGGAGTGGGTGTGTCTCCAGGACTAGGTTGGGGAGTCTCTGTTAGCAGGCTCAGTTGAACCACCCCGGGTGCATCTGCGGCTGCGTCCTGGGTTTTCTGGTCAGAAAGTAATTCTTCCGAGTCTGCAGGAGATTTGTCCGAGTCTACCGGGCGAATATCCAGGATTCCTAAATCAGCTAATGATTCTTCTTCATTTAGTGCCTGAGCCTCTGAATCTGAGGTTTTTGGCTTACGGTTACGTTTCGAGGAAGGAATAGCAATCCACAGGATCAGCGAGATCAGAATGAGGCCTGCCATTGGGATGTATTTCCACCACTCATTGATCCCAATTGAGTTGACAGTGAAGAGCGTAATGGTCGACGCTACGATGGCCAGGATAGTAAAGGTGATTCGCAGCATACGTAGTCGTTAGAATAGGTGTATTATAAGGGGCAAAAATACCGAAACATCGCCCAAAATACAAACCGCTGAACACAAGGATCCGTTTGGGCTTCCATCGTTCCGCTAGGATACAATTCAGAGCATCTTTTCACCAATGCCGATTCAGTTTTCTTGGCTGTTGAAGGCCGTTATTGGATGTCCAGTGAGTCAGGTAGATCGTTTCGCTGCAGATTTGGGTTGAGCAGTGGGCCGGTCAGAGGGAGATCAAAACTTGTTAGAAAATGTGCAAGCGTAGAAAACCAGAATTCTTGTTGGAATTCAACCCACCTGTCTTCATCGGACAGATCTGTCATTTTGTGTTCTTCTATATCAAGGTAGAAACTACGCGGCCAATCAGGGAATCGGTCCTGTGCATCTTTGACGATCTGGAATGCTGCCTGAGCGGCTTCTGGAAAACTCATCTCCTGGGTTACAATCATGTAGATTGATACCGTGTTGTCAAAATTCATCCAGATTCCAGGAGATTCCGGTTTGTTGTACTCTGGAATAAAAGGGGGATTATCAGTGTGGTCCCCCATGATAACAGATGGAAATGATAAGCTGAGTGTATCTCCCACACATCGGCCCGTTGACGTGAGAATCCAATTGAGAAAAAGTTCTGTGTTTGATCACAACGGGCCGGTGAATCGGTCTTTACGCATTGCGAAAAGATGAAAAAAACGGTGCCCGGGACTGGAATCGAACCAGCACGCCCGTAAGGGCACTGCCCCCTCAAGACAGCGCGTCTACCTATTCCGCCACCCGGGCTGATGGTGATCCCGCCAGGGCTCGAACCTGGGACCCTCTGATTAACCTACCACACCGGCTTTCACCGGCCATCTGGATTCATGTTGTGGTCTGGACCATCTCTTCACCCTTCCATTTGATGGGGTAGGGTGGGCTGCGTATGGCCTCTGAGGGCTCTCTCGAATCCGCACCACGCGGAAAAGGGTCCAGAATGAGTCCCAATAACCCGGCACGGTTAACGGGAACGGACTGGATTGCCCAATTCAAGGTTGCCTGCTGATTACCCATCTATCCGCCGCATTTTTACGTGTGACGACGTAGCGACGACTTTAGGGCGTCCCAGCATACAGCAGCCTCCACTCATACAGTTTCCTGCATGAGGCTCCATGACTTAAAGTCAGATGCTCTTCCAACTGAGCTACGGGATCAGAATTTAGAGAACTAACAACCCACCAATTTACGGCAAATTTTCCGAATGCTCAATCCTTTGCTCCTGCATTTCCCAGAGTATTTTCATGGGGAAGCGAAGGATCAGTTGTCCCTTTAACTTCGAAGGATCAAAATTGATGAACCCATGCGCCAGATAAATCTCTGTTGGGAGGCAGCGCCAGAGAAATTTAATCTCCCGGTCTCCTTGTCGGTAGTCGCGTGTGATAATCATTCCAACCAGATGCTCTAGACCAGAGCCAACAAATACATCCACTCCAGAACCGTCAGAGCTTATAGTATTACGGATGAACCCATAGTCCATCGGATAAATAATATCTGGATATCGGGGATGGGGCGTTTCTCTGGGGCGATCCAGCAGGATGCCCTCGGAGAGGATTAATCTTTCCCAGCGCTCCCAGGGAAATCGGTCTTGTAGCAATAATGCATAGGCATCGGTCATTCAGGTTCCGGAACAGACCGAATGTTTAATTCACTGAGTCGTTCAGGTTCAACCGTTGAGGGGGTGCCAGACATGGGCTCCTGTGCACTTTGTGTTTTTGGAAATGCAATCACTTCACGGAGAGACGTTGATTGTGAAAGTAGCATGACAATCCGATCCAGCCCCATGGCGATTCCTCCATGCGGAGGGGCTCCATAACGCAGAGCTTCCAGTAAAAATCCAAATCGCTCTTCACTCTCTTCGTCGGGAATTCCCAGAGTATCGAACATCTGTTTTTGAACTTTTTGATCATGGATACGGATTGACCCTCCTCCAATCTCCATTCCATTGAGCACGATATCATAGGCGCGGGCTCGAACATGTGCCGGATCGCTCGAAAGCAGCTCCAGATCATCTGTTTTTGGGGAGGTGAATGGATGGTGCATGGCTGAATAGCGTTTTTCCCGCTCATCCCATTGCAGCAGCGGAAATTCGGTAATCCATGCAAACTGCCAGGAGCTCTCATCGATACAGCCAAGCTCGCGGGCCATATGCAGCCGGAGGGCTCCCATTTGCTCCTGTACCGTGGGCCATTTGCCACAAAGGATCAGCAGGAGATCTCCCGTCTTGGCCCCAGATACCTGGATTGCTTCGGTTACAAATTCCTCTGGAAGTACATGACTTTTTACAGAGCAGTTTGGAGGGGTGCCGTCGGAAGGGATTCGCACATGAATCAGGCCACCGGCTCCGATTCGTTTCCGCACCACCGTCTTATCCAGGCGATCCATATATCCTCTGCCTTTGTCGCCAAACTCTGGAATAACCAGCCCCAATACCGACCCTCCTGCAGAAAGGGCCTGATCGAATACCCGGAATCCTGAATTTTTGAACGCAGAACTGAGATTGCATATCTGAAGATCAAAACGCAGGTCAGGCTTGTCGGAGCCATATCTCCAGAGTGCATCTTGGTAGGTCAGCCGCGGAAAAGGGGTGGGCAGCTTAATGCCGAGAACCTCGTCCCAGAGTGCTACCATCAAGCCTTCGGTCAGGGAATAGATTGCATCCTCCGTTGCAAAGGCCATTTCCACATCAATCTGCGTGAACTCCGGTTGCCGGTCGGCACGCAGGTCCTCATCTCTGAAGCATTTAACAATCTGAACATATTTGTCCAATCCCCCGATCATCAGGAGCTGCTTATAGGTCTGTGGGCTCTGAGGAAGGGCGTAGAAGGCCCCTGGATGCACCCGGCTTGGAACCAGATAGTCGCGTGCACCTTCTGGCGTTGATTTCATGAGGGTTGGCGTTTCCACTTCAAGGAATCCCTCTGCATCAAAATAGCGGTGGATCACCTGGTAAACCTGATGTCTCAGGATCATTTTCTGCAACAAATCCGGTCGCCTGAGATCAAGGTACCGATATCTCAGGCGCAGATCTTCAGAGGCTAGCTTCGTCTTTTGTGTGTGACTGGAGATAGAAAATGGTAAGGCCTCCGATTCGGCAAGAATACAGAGGCTCTCAACCCGAACCTCAATCCTCCCCGTTGGGAGTTTGGGATTCACGGTTTCGGGTGAGCGCAGTGCGACAAAGCCCATGACGGATATGACGTACTCGCTGCGCAGGCGGTCTGCAAGTTCATGCGCAGCGGGGTTGTCCTGAGGCGAGAACACGATTTGCGTAAGGCCATAGCGATCCCGGAGATCTACAAAAATGACCCCTCCGAGATCACGCCGTGTATCTACCCAACCTTTTAGTACAACCTGCTCGCCTAGATGTACGTCCGAGAGCTTGCCACAGGTATGTGTTCGATCTGGATGTTGATTTGTAATGTTTTCGGAAAAGCCAGACATCGTTAGTATGTGATTTTTCGGCCTAAGCCAAACAATCGGTAAATATACCGGATACGCGCGTAGGAGTAACTATTTTTCGTGAGAAGATTTCACAAAATCAAACAGACCTCGTATCTTGCGTCGCTACACTACAGATAAAAGTGATGACAACAGGCACTAAACCCCCACATGCGGCACAATGGTTCGGCCATCCCCGGGGGCTTTCTACATTATTCTTTACGGAGCTCTGGGAGCGGTTTAGCTATTACGGGATGCGAGCGCTTTTGGTGCTATTTATGACGACTGCAGCTGCGGAAGGGAACCCGGGATTGGAGTTTGGGGAAGGCAAAGCTGGAGCGATCTACGGCTTATACACTTTTTTCGTGTACGTCCTGGCTTTACCTGGTGGATGGATTGCAGATAATCTTTGGGGGCAGCGTAAGGCGGTTTTTGTTGGAGGATGCATTATTGCATTGGGGCATTTCACGATGGCTGGCCCACTGGTAGGTTTCCCGGATAACGGCAGTTTTTTCCTAGGGTTGATGTTCATTGTCATTGGCACAGGTCTGCTTAAGCCGAATGTAAGTACCATGGTCGGAGACTTGTATCCAGAAGGTGGTGCAAGGCGGGATGCAGGGTTTTCGATTTTTTATATGGGAATCAATCTTGGGGCATTTGCCGGGCCAATCCTGACCGGATTACTGGGCGAAGCCTACAATTGGCATTATGGATTCTCTCTGGCAGGCGTAGGCATGATCTTCGGACTGATTCAGTATCGTATGGGCACAAAATATTTGGGGGATGCCGGCTTGCTGAAATCAGATGTATCCGAAGATACATTAAAGAGAAAAACGCGCGTTACTTATATCGTTTTGGCTTCCTCATTTGTGATTGCTGCTGTGGCAGGCACGCTACTTTTGCAGGCGCTCCCCCTGGAGACACTCGCTGCCTGGCTTGGGTATGCGGTGATCGGAATTGCAGTGGCATTTTTTGCTTACCTCCTCATTTTCACTAACCATACCAAATTGGAAAAGAAGCGTTTGGTTGTCATTTTCTGGTTATTCATTCTGGCCGCCATTTTCTGGTCGGGATTTGAGCAGGCAGGATCATCCCTCAACCTATTTGCCCGTGATTCTACGGATCGGATGTTGGGTGGATGGGAATTGCCGGCCAGTTGGCTTCAATCGGTCAACTCCACGTTCATCATCATTCTTGCACCTGTATTTGGTTCTCTCTGGATTACGTTGGCCAGACTTAAGCGAAATCCATCCATTCCCGCAAAATTTGCTCTTGGATTATTAGGGCTGGCGGGGGGCTTTTTTGTCATTGCCTGGGGCGCGGCGAATGCAGAGGATGGGTCCCTGGTATCTCCGGTCTGGCTAGTTGTCATGTATTTTCTGCACACGGTGGGAGAATTGAGCTTAAGTCCGGTTGGGCTTTCTTCAATCACCAAGTTGGCACCTGTAGGAAGGGTGGGGCAAATGATGGGGGTATGGTTTATTGGAACTGCACTGGGCAACTTGTTCGCAGGACTCGTTGCAGGGCAACTGGAGACGCTGGATGCGGCGGCTCTATTTGGCAACGTAGCGATGATCATTGGGGTTTCAGGGGTTGTGGCCCTTGCCGCGTTCCCATTCATCAAGCGTCTGATGGGAGACGTAGATTAGGGCCAGGCATTCATTTGCGGCGATTGACCGACGTTGCCAGCCTAGCGGGGTATCTGATTCAGTTGAGGAAAATCATCGGATTGGAACATGGCTCTGTCGTAAATCGTGGTAAATGAAAGATTTGAAACTCCAAATCAACCACAGTCCGAATCGGATAGATTCTAACCAATTCTGGCACCATGCCATCTAGTGAAGGG
The DNA here is from genome assembly GCA_009838195.1 of Rhodothermaceae bacterium. Taxonomy (NCBI): domain Bacteria; kingdom Pseudomonadati; phylum Rhodothermota; class Rhodothermia; order Rhodothermales; family Rhodothermaceae; species Rhodothermaceae bacterium. The sequence goes on from VXSC01000002.1 coordinate 142,020, forward strand.
CCAAAACATTACATTAAGCGTTTTGCACGACGCCTCGGTTTTGATGTCATACGATTCAACGCGCGCTCTTCACCTGTGGCAAGACGAATTAAGTTATTCCAGCACTTTGAAATAGGTTGCGTGCTTGATGTCGGAGCAAGTACCGGCGGATATGGCGCTGAGCTCCGTTCCACTGGCTATGATCAGCGCATTATCTCATTTGAACCATCTTCTGATGCGTTTCGCGTGCTTGAAGCCCGTGCAAGCCGGGATGCCCTCTGGGACACAGTTCAGCTCGCACTCGGAAAGGAATCAGGTGAAGCGACGCTGAACCTCTCTAACAATCTTGAGAGCAATTCCATTCTACGTATAAAGGATCGCCACACAGCGGCTTACCCCCAAGCGAAGTATGTCGGGCAAGAGGTCATTGCAGTAGATACTCTTGACCATGTGTTTGATCGCTACTGTACCACCGATACTCCTATCTTTTTGAAGATTGATGCCCAAGGTTACGAGCACCAAGTACTCTTGGGTGCCGAAGCTTCATTAGCGCACATCAGAGGAGTCCAGGTCGAATTATCGCTCGAGCCGATGTATGAGAATGAGACGCCTTTCTTGGAAGTCATCACATACCTCCAGGCACACGGGTTTAACCTCATGTCTCTTCAGCCGGTCATTGACGATCCTGTTACAGGTCAATTGCTCCAGGTTGATGGACTTTTTTTCAGGCCACTCACCGAGTGAACGGAGGCCTTGCACCGGTAGGTCAGCGTATTATCTGGTCTTTCCCACCCAGATCAATTTGCCGCTATAATGAGGTTTAGTGCGCCCGACAGGAAAATGCGCATTCTATGGCACATTTTAAAACCGAGTTAAGCGAGGTGACCATAAATCTGGTTAAAGATGACTTCAGAAAAGCCCTCTGCTGTATGATGATCACCAAACGTTGAAGCTTTTATTGTGTCAAATGGAAAGTTTTGTGGCGATTCTAACCACTGCGACATACCGCTGGCTATGTCATCTGGTCTGGAAGATTCGACTTCAATACCGAGTCCAAAATCACGGATGTAACGCCCGATAAGTCCATAATTGCTTCCCAATACTGGTTTACCAGCCTGGGCAGCACGAACCAGAATGCCACTGGATCCGGCGTGTCGCTGATAGGGCAACAGAATAAGATCAGAGGCGGAAAATAGATTGATCATCTCCGTATCGGATACAAATCGCAATACCTTTACTATCTGCACTCTGGACGACTTTTTTAAGATATCTAACTGTTCCATTAGTGCGTCCTGATAAGCAGGTGCCACGTGTCCAACGAGTGCCAAGCACAGTTTGGTTTGATTTTCGCGGGAAAGTAAGCGGACTGCATCCAACGTTTGAGTGACACCTTTACGTTCGGCTAAACTGCCAAAGAAGAGTGCTAATCTACGTTCGGATTCCACGCCCCATTTACACCGTGTCTCTGATGGACTGATGGAAGGAAGCTGTGGCTCAACGCCGTCTGGCAGCGGAAGAATACGCACAGTTGGAGAACTGTATTCTTCTGCGAAGTACGGATCAAGGCTGAAAAGATGTTTAAAATGTGGATTGCGAAGTGCCGCGGCTAAAAAAATACGTTTGCGCATATATCGCGCAAAATCACCAAGACCATCCCGAAACCTGATCCGCTGTCCAGCACGTAGAAAAGGCCGAAAATATATTCCTGAAATTGAAACTGGATGTTTAAACCTGAGTCCGAAAGAGAGAGAGAGTTGGAAATGGTCAAAATCCAATAGCAGGCAGTGTGTAGGCTTCAACTCGTTCAGAGAATTCTTAAGGATGTGCCCCTGCATTCTGGCAGTCTGGACAAGGCTTCCTGACGAGGGCAGCTCAGGCAATTCCCGGATATCAGCACGGTCACATCGCTTGACCAGCTCAACTAGGTCGGGATGTTTTTTCAAGAGCGAGGGCGTGACCATAATAGATAGGTGGCCTCGAAATGTTCGCGCACACCAATATTGCGTGAGCTGCTTTACATACTGGCCATGATGGCCAGTAGCATTCAGGTCAAAAAGAACAAGGTGCGGCATATTCATTTGTTGGCTCTCCCTTGAATGAGATGGGTCTTCTTCCCGGTCAGGCACATTGCAAATTGGTTGCCGATCCATCTATTTTTGCGTTAGTGCATCGGTAGCCTGGGGCAAGGCCACGAGATAGTCCTTCAAAAGAAGGATCACGGAAGGTACCTGCACACACAATGAGCCGTCCAACTGACTGTTTACTCAGTTTTTCCAGAATGGGACACTGATACTCGGATACGAAACGTGCCACATAGGCAATCGGGTGGTTCATGCAGATGCCTGTTTAAGGACATGCTCAAACTGATCGGTGATTTTACCGATCTCAAATTTTTCGTCTGCCCATCTCCGAGCACTTTCACCCATGGCCTGACATAACTCCGGTTCATCTAGAAGTAGTTGGGCTTTCTGAACAAATCCAACGTGATCGTTTGGATCTATGATAAATCCTGCCCCTGAGTCCTCAATTATCCGCGCTGCAAGATTTTCCTTGGGGATGGCCGCAAGAACTGGCCGGCCCGCGCAGAGACAGGTCAGCACTTTTGATGGCACGGAAAACTGTCCTGCATCCTCAGTGAGTAAAACCAGAAGCAGTTGTGCACTGGCATACATCGCAGGTAGTTGATCCGCTTCCTGGTAGGGTAAAACCGTCAGGTTATCGAGATTATGCTCAGTAATTACTTTCGTAAGCCAATCTGCACCTGCTCCCTGAGAAACGACTATAATTTGAGCACGACTACCGACCTGTTGTGCAAGATGTAGCAGGATAGCAGGATTGTGCTTCATGCTCAATGTACCCGCATAAAGTAGAATCGGGCGTTGATTGAGTTTATTTCTTTGTGCCCATATCGAAGGATTACCTTGAAATCTATCCAGAGTACCCCAGTTTTCGATCACATAGCAGCGATCAGGTATAATCCCAAATTTCTGAAGGGCAGGAGTAAAATCCTCCGTGATTGAAATTACAGCATCACTCCTTCGAAGCAATCGTCCCTCAAGTGACTGAAAGTAGCGACCAATGACAGAAGAAATAAGGGGTAGCTTCGATTTGAGGACCCTGGAAGTTGCCAATCCAATCAGGTCCTGGAGCCAGAACACAAATGGGATACCGTTTTGTTTGCATGATCTCAGGATGCGTTCCTGTGCACTGAGCGGTGCATTTGCAGAAATCACGATATCCGGGTTAAAATTCAGAATGACACGAGCAGCCAAGCGCCCATATTCCTGTTCCTGAATCCACCGCTGAACGAGATTGTATTTGTTGAGTGGGCGAGAGGTTTGGACAGGTAGGAGCGTGAAGTCGGCAGGGCTATCACATACATTATGAGGGGTTGTGACTAGGCTGTCACAATAGGCGTGACCGACATCATGTCCACGATCTTGAAGAGCTTGACTCAGCGTAACCGGGAAGGCGTAGGCCCCGAAATCGTGGATCAATACTCGCATGATTCAACAGTTCAAAAGCATGATATCTCACCGCTAATCAACCATGCATGGCTGATTTATTCCCAGGTGCTGCTCAAGTAATACGTATGTGTCAGGGTAGCATGCATATGGAATTTACGGTCCGATGCATCATTGATTTTGCACAACCTCTCATCGTACGGAGGAGAGAATCCAATAATTCATTTGAGGGGGCAGACTTACGTAAGATGTCTCTTAGGTATGGCTATTAGGCGCAACAGCCCGATTTGATGATCGCTCGCCGGCGCCAACCGCTAATCCTGCCGCGATGGCAATAATAAATAACTGATTCTTCAGAAAAAATGGATTCCCAACCAGGGTGGTAATGGTCAATGCGATAAGGGGGATAGCACCCGCCAAGCCAGCCAAACGAGTCCAGTGATCTGCTGTATCACTCCGAAATGCATGCAGTCCCAGTTTTACAGTCGAATACCAGAAATATAGTACTAATCCGAGCCCCCAAAGGCCATATTTGTACCAGAGACCGACATATCCATTGTGCACAAACGAATCTATGTCCGTTGACTGATGAACGATATCGTAAAACACGTAGGATACGCCAGGCCCATATCCGATCAGGGGATTCATTATAATTTTCTCGAGCACGGCTTGAGTCTCCCGGAATCGGTTCACGAGAGACAGATCTTGCGTAAATGCCGTAGCAATTGTGCTAAAACGTTCCGCAATCCCCTCGATAATCACATTCAGAAATGGACCAATCAGGATATATCCGATGCCAAGGATCAGGACACTTATGATGGTGCCGATCGTCAGTATTTTGACTCGTTCCGGGGTACGAACAAGTAGGACGAGGACGAACGCCCCAAGCATAAATGCCAGCCAGGCTCCCCGGGCCTGCGTCATGATCAATCCAGCGAACGTGAGTGCCACGGCACTTGCAGAAAGTAGCAGTGAAATAGGATTTCGGGCATAGACCAACAGGGTTAGGCTCATGAGTGAACCAATCGTGAGAAGCGCGTCGTTCACAACCACTCGTGATCCAGAAATATGCGATAAATGTGTGGCATTTGACAAATCCGATGCATATTCAAATGAATTTGTAATAGCCACCACAACGCTCATCATAACCACGGTAGTGAGCATGAGCTTTGGACCTATCCGATGATGAACGACGGCGTGTTTAACCGGGAAGTAAACCAGTAGCATAGAGAGTGAAACCAACTCGCTGAATGCCACTAGAAAGTCCCCACGGAAGAAATATGTTAGGATTAAGGTTGCCGGAAGCAATCCCAGGAAAACTGCCAGTGCTAAGTCTGTTTTTTCGGTCAGGATGTCGGATGATTCAGAAATCGCATGGCGTAAAAACCACGTCAGGAGGAATGCATAGAGATAGGCTGCATAGGCAATCTCAATTACTTGGAACCCTTCTTCATTGGAGGCTACCAGTACAAACCCCAAAATGGCTATCATCAGGTTGAGGAGGGGGTATGCAAGTAAAATTCTTGCTGCGATAACTCCTAGAACCGCTGCAGGTAGTGCGATTAAATATGGGACATATCCGGTACTGGCCAGGGCGAGGATCAGACCTAGGCTGAGAATGAGCCCAGTTACGATCAAGGCATTTCCGGCGCGGTAGAGCTTCAGGGGAGAGAGTTGAATCCCAACTTGTTGCATGACATGCTCCTTCTCAAGTCTCGGATAGAGTTCCTTACACTACTCCACCGGGGGACAGCTTCGAGGCAATCAGAAGATGATTGCGTTTCCACCAGGCACTGATGAGCGCATAAAGCAGGGAGAGCAGGAAGCCCGAGAACGTACTGACGACGCAGATTGCCGCACGCCAGGGACGGGCTTTCTCTGTGGGTGCGATGGCAGGATCGAGTACTTGTACTGATTTTGCTTCACGCTCCTCAGCCAATAGAGCCTCTTCTAGTACTGGACGTGCAAACTCCAGCAGAGTCGTCAAGACGAGAAATTCTTTCTCCAATCGAACAAACTCAAGTGCAACGTCCGGAAGACTATCCTGCGGTACGGGCATGAGTCGCTCTTGTCCCTCTAAAGCACGATCATAGGATTCCATAGCTCGTTCGACGGCCTGTTGCGCAGCACGCGTCTGGGAATGGTCGGGGCCATAGAGAGACAGCAGAGTTCCATATTCAAGTTCAGCGCGAAAAATCTCGGATCGCCATTCGGTCAGCCCCTCCATAAATGCAGCTCCCTGCGCCGGCAGATCCAGCACGCCGGTCTCCTCCTGGAGTGTGTTGAGTGCCGATAGAACGCTAGTGAGACTGTCCTCCGTTGCCTGGTAACGGTTTTCGACCGTGATACGGTAGGACCTAGCGGTTCTTGTAGATAGATCGATCCCAATCTCATTTAATCGTAAGACAAAGAAATTCGCCATGTCAGCTGCCCGTTGGGCTTCTTTGTCATAAACTTGGACTGCAAGGTAGTTGTATTCGTTGTCGACGACGAACTCAATATTTCCTTCTAACTCTTCAATCGCGTACTCCATGGGAGCATCGCTGTCGGCAAGGTCATACACCTCAATGAGATCAAACTCTTCGATAACACTTTGCTTTACGCTACGGCTGTCCAATATAGCAAGCTCTTGTTGGTAGTCGCTGACTAGTCCTCCAAGAAGGGAGGAGGCACTGCTGCCGATAGGTCCGCCGATCATACTCGAAAGCAAGCCGGAAGATGTTTGTCCGGGGATCAGAAGACGTGTTTCTGCCATATACCAGTTTGGGAGGAAAAGGCTAATGATCACCGCCGCGATGCCGGCAAATCCCGTGACTCCAAGGATAAACCATCGCCGAGCCAGGATTGTCCGAGCCAAAGACCAGACAATCTCCGATGTTTTGGAATTGGTCATCATCGCAGCAGGGCAATAATTGTTGCAGTCACACCAGTGGCCGCCGACAAGCTTGTCACGAAGACCTGAAATCGTTGGAGTCGGGCTTGACGTGTACTCAGCGTCAATTGCTCCAGCCAGTCGACAAAAATTGTGTCACCGGAGCGAATTGGTTCATTCAGGCCTTTGCGTACGGCTCCGCTGCTCCCATCAAATATGTACACATCTTCCGCTCCCGGCCCCAGGCCCCCAGCACGGTTGACATAGTGCCGGGCAGTCATTCCGGGGACAAAGGTAACATATCCAGGTTGTGGGACATGTCCCGAAACATAGATGGTCCCTTCATCACGTGGGAATACGAGGCGATCACCATCGTAAAGCACGATGTCATCGCTGCTACCAGCTAATGCGCCGGCTATATCAACGGCTACCTGATTGCCAATTTCCCCGGAAAATGAGCGCTGGAATCCCTCAGTAAAGGATTGAACCGCTCGATTTCCACTGAGCGGCTGGGGGCGCGCGGTGGGAAGAAGGCCTTCGGGGACCTGAATTAATTTGTCGACACTCGTGCGCTCCAGTACAGCCGCATTCGGGTTGGCTCCTTGCTTGAGGCCACCCGCCAGCTCAACCAATTGTCTCAGTGTAGTAACACCACCTTCTATGCGATACTCCCCTGGATACGCAACCCATCCCTCAATACTGGCTGTGGCGGTTTCCCGTTCATAAACGGTGACATGGTCCCCAGGCATCAACGAATAGGTCGCGATGGAATCCTTCTGTAAACTATCAAGGTTGTGGTCAAGTACTGTGCGGTGTTGTTCACCGCTCCACCGCATTACACGAAACCGGACGGTTGGATCAAGAGGTCGTCCTCCCGTCGCAAGATCAAGAACACTCAACACGGTATCATCCGGTCGCCAATCATACAATCCGGGCCAGGCTACGTCACCGGATACACGGACTCCTTCACGAACAACGTGATACGCGGGGACATTAATACGATCCCCATCTCGCAAGAGAGGATTATGATCCGTACTTCCGGTTGTTTGATAACGTGTGAAGTCGACCAACTCTTCCGTTCCGTCAATACGTTGTACGCGAACATTTCGAAATGCTGGCTGATACACATCGTTAATCTTGGGACGGAACGCGCGCTCAGGCATTCCAACGTTAACTTCAACGTCTTCGATGGTTTGCCTCGTCGTGACCACACCAGTCGAAAGGGCTTGTTGAATCACATCACTGACACGCGAGACGGGGAGCACAAGGTAACGTCCAGTTCGGGCGACTGTGCCTGTAACATGGACGAAAAAACTCCGTGCTTGTATGAGTGAAATACTCACGGACGCATTCGAAAATCGAGATTCAAGTAGTGCAATGGCTTCCTGTTCGACTTCGGCCAGAGATCGTCCGCTGGCCTGCAGGAGGCCCACCTCAGGCAGTAAAAGTGCACCGGAGATGGAGACCGTTACAGGGAGTTCAGTCGGGATCACGCCCCCAATCATTATATTGAAAACATCCCCCGGACCAACGAGGTATTCGTTCGGATCCACAGCACCCTCCAATGCCAGGAGGCCCGATTGCCCAGCTTGACTGAGCATAGCCCTCCGCATTTGCTCCTGAGGGTTGCTATCGGAATTCACAATCAGTGCGTTATTGTTGGAGAACTGAGCACTGATAGGAGGGACAAACGAAAAGAGCAACAAAGCAGTGGCTAAAAAAGCAACTAGCCTAAACATCGGCGAATAAAAGTTATGCGACAAATGGATACGAAGTAGCCGATGTACCGATAAATACGATGGGATCTTGTCAGAAGTGGCGAGGTCCAACGGTGCACTGCAAGTCTTGTTTCCAAACAAATCTCCGATAACCCCTGTTTTACGCCTCTTATGGATTATTTTGGATCTTATTGTGAGCATTCAATGAGTTGATGCCTTAAAGAATGTGAGGAAATAGTTTGAGGTTATCCCCGAGCTGGATTTGTAAAAAACACGAGCCTGTTAAATTGTCATGAAATTTGATATGCTTCCGGGATTGGGGTATAAATCGCGAATACCAAACACACGAACTGACGTTAGAGCAGGTGTTATTTGAAAGTGCTCCGGCCAAGATCAACCTTGGCCTCCACATAATACGTAGACGGGCGGACGGATACCATGATCTGGCAACAGTGTTTCATCCAATTGGATGGGCTGACAGGATTACGGTCAGTTCTGCAGGGGAAATCAGCATGACCTGCACAGATGCCACGCTTTCCTGTGGAAGGGACAACCTGGTTATTCGCGCGGCCAAGCTTTTGCGGGAGGTTGCGGGGATTGATCAGGGGGCTTCGTTCCATCTGGAAAAAGTGCTTCCGTACGGCGCAGGACTTGGGGGCGGATCCAGTGATGCTGCCACGGCACTTCGCATGTTATGCAATCTTTGGAAATTAGACGATTCAGCCCTTGCACTGGGGTCACTAGCCCTGAAGATTGGTTCAGATGTGCCGTTCTTTTTGCATGGGCACACCGCACATGCAGAGGGAAGGGGGGAGCGGTTGACTCCCATGACCGATTATGTTTTCCCATTTAGTTTAACCGTCGTCGTCCCTCCCATTCACATTTCTACGTCATGGGCATTCCAACAGGTAAATGTATCGGAGACAAATCGCACGAATCTGATTGATGTGGTTCGGTCCAATGACTTGGATCGTTGGAGATGTGAATTGGTCAATGATTTCGAGAAGCCAGTTTTTTCACAATGGCCAGCAATACAGCAAATCAAGTCTTCACTGCTGCGCAGTGGGGCAGGGTTTGCGTCTCTTACTGGGTCAGGTGCGGGTGTATATGGTATCTTTGAGAGCAGAGAAGATGCGGAGGGGGCGGCTGAAGAAGCTGCAGCGAAAGGGTATGCCACATGGCACCAAGCTGCGGTGAATATTTAGGAAAAAATTTACAGGTTAACTCGCGATAGTTTTTCTGATGTCCCGTCTAACTCATCTGCTATTTGCTGTGATGCTGTTTGCGTCCTGCAGCTCCGAACGCCCTCCGAACGTGATTATTATTCTGACTGATGATCAGGGTTGGGGCGATCTATCAATCAATGGCAACACCAGTATCAATACGCCGAATATTGACCAGATCGCCCATTCGGGTGCCAGATTCGAGAACTTTTATGTGAGCCCGGTCTGTTCTCCGACCCGCGCGGAGCTTTTAACAGGACGATACCACCCCCGGTCGGGTGTGCATGGAACCAGTGCGGGTTCGGAACGCATTGATCTAGGTGAGACCTTAGTCTCTGAGGTTTTCCAGGGCGCAGGCTATGCTACGGGGGTCTTTGGAAAATGGCACAACGGACAGCAGGCCCCATACCACCCAAACAGCCGCGGATTCGATCATTTTTATGGGTTTCCCTCGGGCCATTGGGGACATTATTTTTCTCCTCCTCTAGAGAGAAATAGTGAACTCGTTCAGATCTTATAGCAGGACGGTTCTGCCTGATTAGCGCTACCTTAGCGCGATCC